>NZ_JANLVV010000233.1:0-40188 GCF_031364185.1 Salinibacterium sp.
GCTCATCTTGCAACGGATGCCACGACCGTAGCCTCCGCAGGCGCTGGCGGGCTCTCCGGGCCACCGTTGGCAGCCCGCTCGCTCGAGCTACTCAGGCTGATCAGGTCAGTCGTCCCTGCCCAGTTCTGCGTGGTGTCGGTCGGTGGAGTAGAAACTGCAGCAGACGTGGCCGGGCGCCTCGCGGCCGGCGCGACCCTGGTGCAGGGCTACACCGGATTTCTCTATCGTGGGCCGCTGTGGGCCCGGCAGATCAACCGCGGACTTGCGACGCTGTTGTAGGAACTACTCCGTCGCAGCGGCTCACTCGCCGACCACCGCGCGGGTGCTCGCGCGGGACGGCATCGTCAGCTGGTGAATGCCGGAATGATCGCGCCCGAGAACACCTGCCACGCGAGAGCGGTCTTTGCAACCAGACTGAGTGTGATGTAGACCCGTTCGCCATAAAGGTAGTCGCGCCACGGCCCCACCTGGCGGTATTGCAACACCTGGTTGATCGCGAAGGTGTTGAAGAACAGGAACAGCGAAATGATGATCCCGTAGACGAAGGACGGCGGCTCTACAGTGCTGGTCGATCCAGGCGAGAAGAAATAGATGAGGATCGCGATCCAGGGCACTGCCCCGACCATCGACCCGAAAATAAAGGGCAGGAAATTGCCGCTGCCGGGTTTCTCGTATTTTTCCTGTAGCGCGCCGAAACCGATCATCGCCGCGTTCGCGCCGAAGAGCGAGAACAGGGCGGCGACATCGGTGATCCCGCTCGTCTGGGCGATGAGCCAGATCATGATGGATGAGCTCAGCGAATATTCGATCCAGCGGAAGTAGTTGTGGTTCGCCCGAAGCCCGGAACTGTAGCGCCCGAAGAAGAGAGGCGAGGCGATGAGGAAGTGAAACAACGCAGAAAGTGCGAGGAATGCGACAACTCCGGCACCGACGTTCACGGCGAAGAGTTCTACACGCTCGGGCGGCACCGGGAATCCGGGAGCCGCGGCCAGGTAGTCGGCGGTCACGCCGAAGGTGACCTGGGTGCCCAGCATCGTCAGCACGATCGCGAACACGATGGCCTGGATGAGGTGCAAAGACCCAGCCACGAGGTTGTACGGGCGAAGACGACGTATGCGGTCGTCGGCTGTTCGAACCATGCGCGCCATAGGGTGCTCCTCAGTGAGCGGACAACGGGGTCCGTGTCGCTTACGCTAGCAGCCCGATGCCGGCGTCGAATCTCGCTGTGTCGAAGCCCGCTGTACCGAGGCTCAGACCGGGAACTTACCGCGCTTCACCTGCGGCTTTGGGAGACGCATGAGTCGCAACTGTAGTGCACGCATCGCGGCGTACCAGCGCACCTTTTCAACCTTGTCAGCGCCGAACTTCGCGGCCAGCTTTCGCCTGACGATGAAGCCGAGCGTGAGCACGTCGATGATCGCCACCAGGAAGAACGCCCACAGCGCGACGAGGCCGATCGTTTGCACCTCGGGAAAGGGAAGGGCTGTCAGGATGATCACCAGGAACATCAATGGAATCAGCAGCTCGCCGGCGCTGAATCGCGCATCCACATAATCGCGCACATAACGCTTCTGCGGTCCCCGATCGCGCAGCGGCAGGTACTTTTCTTCCCCGGCGGCCATGCCGATGCGGGCGCGCTCGCGCTGGGCTTGCATGTGGATGCGGGCAGTCTTGCGGGCGGCCGCACGATCGCTCGATACGAGCGGCTGCTTGCGAGCCAGCTCCTTCTCCCGGCGAGTGGGAGTGGGGTGACCCTTGCCGGTCGAGACGCTGTCCTGATTGAGCTCATAGCCAGCTTTGCTGGCCGAGTCGCTCTCTGATGTCTTGGCCACGGGATTCCTCGCCTCTGTTGAGCTTTAAGATTACTCGCATGACCGAAACGTTGCAGCCTCATCCTCTTCTCGCTCAACTGACCGAGGCGGTGCAGGGCGGGATGCCCGTCGCCATCGCCGAGCTAGGCAGGCTGGTGCGGATTCCGTCCGTCTCCTGGGATGGGTTCGACGCCGCCCACGTTGCCACTAGCGCGGCCGCGGTGAAGGAGTTACTCGACCAGCTTGGCGTCTTCGACTCCGTCGAAATTTCACGAGCACCGATCGATGAAAGCCGCATGGGTCAGCCCGCGATTCTTGCCACCCGCGCAGCAAAAAACGGCAGGCCGACAATCCTGTTGTATGCCCACCACGATGTTCAGCCCCCCGGAAATGCCGAGGATTGGGAGTCAAACCCGTTCGAGCCCACGGTACGTGGAGACCGGTTGTACGGCAGGGGAGCCGCCGACGATAAGGCCGGGGTGATGGCCCACGTCGCCGCGATTCGCGCCTTCGTCGAGACGGTCGGTGATGACTTCAACCTCGGACTGGTCGCCTTTTTCGAGGGTGAGGAAGAGTTCGGCTCGCGTTCCTTCGCCAACTTCTTAGTCCAGCACCGCGAACAGCTTGCCGCCGACGTCATCGTCGTGGCCGACTCCGATAACTGGGACCTCAACACACCGTCTCTGACCGTCGGATTGCGCGGTAACGTCACGTTCAAGCTGACTATCTCAACCCTCGCGCATGCGTCACATTCGGGCATGTTCGGCGGAGCGGCCCCGGATGCCATGCTCGCCGCCATCACGCTCCTCGCCACCCTGCATGCCGCCGACGGATCGGTCGCAGTGGACGGTCTCACCAGCCGCGAATCGGCAACTCCTGAATATTCGGAGGGCAAGCTCGCCCACGAGGCCGCCCTGCTTGAGGGGGTGGCATCGATCGGCCACGGCCCAGTTCTGTCGCGCCTGTGGAACCAGCCCGCCATCACCATCACCGGAATCGACGCACCGGCCGTGGTCAATGCATCCAACACCCTTACGCCCTCGGTGACCGTCAAACTCAGCGCCCGGATCGCGCCCGGCCAGAGCGCGACCGACGCGTACGACGCGCTCGAAGCGCACCTCACCGCCCATGCACCGTTCGGCGCACATCTCGAGATTTCGGATGTGGATCGTGGCGACCCCTTCCTTGTCGAGACCGGTGGCTGGGCGGTCGCCGAAGCGAAAGATGCCATGCATCAGGCCTGGGGTGTGGAGCCGTTGGAAACGGGAATCGGTGGGTCGATTCCGTTCATCTCGACCCTCGTGGAGATATTCCCCGACGCCCAGATCTTGGTTACCGGCGTCGAAGACCCAGACTCGCGGGCACACAGTCCCAACGAGTCGCTTCATCTCGGAGTGTTTCAGCGGGCGATCCTCACGGAGGCGGTCCTGCTGGCAAAGCTCGAATCGCGAGCGTAGAATCACACCATGACTGACACTGCCACCAGCACCGACCTCACGACGGAAGCCACCAGCACCGCAGCCACTGTCGCGCACGGTGTCGGACTCACCGATGCCGCTGCCGGCAAGGTTCGTAGCCTGATGAGCCAGGAGGGTCGGGATGACCTGCGGCTTCGACTCGCCGTGCAGCCCGGTGGCTGCTCAGGTCTCATTTACCAGCTCTATTTCGACGAGCGGAGCCTCGATGGTGACGCGGTCGTCGACTTCGGCGAGGGCGTTGAGGTAGTCCTCGACAAGATGAGTGTGCCGTACCTCGACGGGGCGACTATCGACTTCGAAGACACCATTCAGAAGCAGGGCTTCACCATCGACAACCCGAACGCACAGGGCAGCTGCGCCTGCGGAGATAGCTTCCACTAATCGGCCGGCTGCTCGGGAAAACGCGCCTGAAATGGCGCGTTTTTTCGATTCCGGGGGCGCTGAGGTGGCTGCCTCCATGCCGCCCGCGTTGTAGACTAAAAGGGAATCTTGTCCCTGTTTTCGAGAGGTAACTGGTGCGCTCCAACCGCCGACTTCGATGGATAGCCATTCCCCTTGGCCTCATCGTCACCATCGCCCTGGCTGGCTGTACGCCGGAGCAGCTTCACGGCTGGCTTCCTGGCAGTGGAGAGACGACTAACCACACCTCGACCATTGTCGGGCTGTGGGTTACCTCCTGGATCGTGCTGCTCGTAGTCGGAGTCGTGACCTGGGGTCTGATCATCTGGACGGCGGTGGTCTATCGTCGCCGAAAGGGCCAGACCGGGCTTCCGGTGCAATTGCGCTACAACCTGCCCATCGAGATGTTCTACACCATCGTTCCTCTGTTCCTCGTGCTTGGCTTCTTCGCTTTCACTGCCCGCGACCAGGCTCAGATTGAAGAACCGACCAAGAATCCCGACGTCCAGATCGAGGTCATCGGCAAGCGTTGGGCGTGGGATTTCAACTACGTCAGCGATAACGCCTACAGCACCGGCGTCCAGGCAGAATTCAATTCGGATGGAAGCATCAACACCGATAATTTGCCGGTGCTCTACCTCCCGGTCGACAAGACCATCGAAGTTAAAATTGAGGCGCGCGACGTCATCCATTCGTTCTGGGTTGTGGATTTCCTATACAAGAAAGACATGATTCCGGGAAAAAGCAACTACATGTACTTCACCCCGACCGAACTGGGCACGTTCCAAGGCAAATGCGCTGAGCTGTGTGGCGAATATCACTCACTCATGCTCTTCACGGTAAAGGTGGTCTCCGAGGGCGACTACAACGCCTACATTTCGGAGCAGAAGGCCAGCGGATTCGATGGGCAAATCGGGATCGATTACAACGTTAACCAGAACCTGCCAGGTAATGGCAGCACCGATAACAGCAGCACCAACCCAAGCACTAATGAGGGATAGAGCATGACCACCACAGTCGAGCGGCCGGCCACCATTGGTGGATCTTCGACGTCGGGCACCGTCGCACCGTCGAAGGTCGAACTCAAGGGCAACATTGTCGTCAGTTGGATCACGTCCACTGACCACAAGACCATTGGCTACCTGTATCTGATCACGTCGTTCGTATATTTCCTTCTCGGGGGCGTGATGGCTCTGGTCATTCGAGCGCAGCTTTTTGCGCCCGGCCTATCGATCGTGGCCACCGGGGAGCAGTACAACCAGCTCTTCACCATGCATGGCACGATCATGCTGCTCATGTTTGCCACACCGTTATTTGCGGGATTTGCCAACGTACTCATGCCCCTGCAAATCGGCGCACCCGACGTCGCGTTCCCGAGGCTCAATGCTTTCGCCTACTGGCTGTACAGCTTCGGATCGCTGATCGCGGTCGCCGGATTCCTGACTCCACAGGGCGCAGCATCCTTCGGGTGGTTCGCTTATGCGCCGCTGTCCAGCACTACCTTCTCGCCCGGTTACGGCGGAAATCTCTGGGTGTTCGGTCTCACGCTGAGCGGTTTCGGAACCATCCTCGGTGCCGTCAACTTCATCACCACCATCATCACGATGCGTGCTCCGGGCATGACGATGTTCCGGATGCCGATCTTCACCTGGAACACGCTCGTCACGTCGATCCTCGTGATCATGGCGTTTCCTGTGCTGGCGGCGGCGCTCTTCGCGCTCGGTGCGGATCGCGTGGTGGGTGCGCATATCTACGACCCAGCCAACGGCGGAGTGATCCTGTGGCAGCATCTTTTCTGGTTTTTTGGTCACCCTGAGGTCTACATCATTGCCCTGCCGTTCTTCGGGATCGTTTCCGAGGTGTTCCCCGTGTTTGCGCGGAAGCCAATCTTTGGCTATCGCACCCTGATCTACGCGACCATCGCCATCGCGGCGCTCTCGATCACGGTGTGGGCTCATCACATGTATGTCACCGGGTCGGTGCTTCTGCCCTTCTTCTCTTTGATGACCATGCTCATCGCAGTACCGACCGGCGTGAAGATCTTCAACTGGATCGGCACGATGTGGAGAGGTTCCATCACATTCGAGACCCCGATGCTGTGGGCGATTGGATTTTTGATCACCTTCGTCTTCGGTGGTCTCACTGGAGTCATTTTGGCGTCGCCTCCGCTCGACTTCCACGTCTCCGACAGCTATTTCGTGGTCGCTCACTTCCATTACGTTGTGTTCGGCACCGTCGTGTTCGCCATGTTCAGCGGGTTTTACTTCTGGTGGCCCAAGTGGACGGGAAAGATGCTCAACGAGCGTCTTGGCAAGATCCACTTCTGGCTGCTGTTTATTGGCTTCCATACGACATTCCTGATCCAGCACTGGATCGGTGTGATGGCGCTCCCACGCCGCTATCGCACCTATCTCGAGTCCGATGGGGTGACCTGGATGAACCAGGTTTCTACTACGGGAGCCGCCATCCTCGCGATCTCAATGTTGCCGTTCTTCTACAACCTCTACATCACCGCGCGCTCGGCGCCAAAAGTCACGGTCAACGATCCGTGGGGCTACGGACGTTCGCTCGAGTGGGCCACAAGCTGCCCGCCACCTCGGCATAATTTCACGTCAATTCCCCGGATTCGCTCCGAGGCACCCGCCTTTGATCTGAATCATCCTGAAGCCGGGATCCCCGTCGGAATCGGGGGAGTTGGTTCCTTGAAAGATGCCCCTGACGCCCCCGTGTACGACCTCGGCGACGAGAAGGTCAAATAGGCGATGGGAACCAACGCGCGCCTGTTTTCAATATTGGCAGGCTTCTTCTTCGTTGCCGATGCGATTTACATCGTGTGGTCGCTACTTGTCTCGGCACGGCCTGCAGCCCAGATTGCTCCGGAAATTGAGTGGGTCGGCACTGTTGCCCTGGGCCTCACCGGGTTGCTCGCGCTGCTCATCGCCTTCTACCTCGGACGCATCCATAAGTCTCAAGGGGGCGAGCTGCCCGAGGATCGTCTCGACGCAAACATCGACGACGGTGATGCCGAGCAGGGATTCTTCAGTCCGTGGAGTTGGTGGCCTCTTGTTCTCGCCTCCAGCGCGGCGCTGACGTTCCTGGGCCTCGCCGTCGGCCCGTGGATTTCATTTTTCGGCGTTGCTATCTTCCTGATTAGCATCGTGGGGTGGATCTTTGAGTACTACCGCGGATACTTCGCGCGCTAAGAAGTTCACCATGCGCCCTGCCGTTGCCGCAGACGCCGGGCGTGTCTTCGCCTTGCTCCAACAACTGGAGGGCTACTCTCCTGAGCTGGCAGCCTTCGAGACGAACTTCACCTTTTTGTTGCATGATGAGGCGACGACACTTCTACTCGTGGGTGCGGATGAAGACGGCCACGTGGTGGGCTACGCACTCACGACAATTACACCCCTATTGCACACAAACGGCAGCTCTGCCCAGCTTCAGGAATTAGCCGTGGATGTCGCTCGCCAAGGAGAGGGGATCGGCACTGCCCTCGTCGAAGAGGTCGAACGAGCCTGCCGTGAGCGCCATGTTCGCCAGCTGACAGTTCCCAGCCGACGGTCAGCGGATTTCTATGAGCGCATCGGCTACCGATCCACCGCAGACTTCCTGAAGCGTACGTTCGACTGAGGAGTTGCCGGGGTTTCGCGCCGGTACCCCTGTGGCTCGTCTTGACAGCGAGAGCCGGCAGATCGTGCGTTCCAGCCCCTCCAACGCCGTATTTTTTCGAATTTCGCGGCCTCTGACTGCACGCAAATGTGGCTGCGGGTAGAGGTGCGTAGCTTGCCGCGAGGCCCGGCTTTGTGGAGCAGTACGTGACACCTGACGGCCGGCAATATCAGCGCCAACCCGCCGGAATTCCGCCAAAGCGCAGTGCACCCCGACGCCACGAACGACGAACGCCGCCAGCCTTGCGGCTAGCGGCGTTCGTGACGTTACCGAATATTAGTGATCGTCGTTTGAGCGCTCGATTTCCTTCGTGGTGATCGGCGAGATCCGGTCTTCGAAGAACCAACTCGACGCCGCGGCACGGACGCGCTGGTTCAGCGAGATGCGCCCATTTTCGTCCGGACGAACGGTGAGGGGTTGGTATTCTTCGTAGCTGACAAGCTTCCAACGCTGGTACTCGTCGAGCTGCTGGTGCACCTCGATGTACTCGCCGCCGGGAAGTCGCACAATACGGCCGGATTCGAAGCCGTGCAGCGCAATTTCGCGGTCCTTTTTCTGGAGCCCGATGCAGATCCGTTTGGTCACGAAGTAGGCGATGACCGGTCCGATAATCAGCAGTACCTGGCAGGCATGAATGACGCCCTCGATCGACAATCTGAAATGCGTTGCCAATAGGTCGGAGCTTGCGGCTGCCCACAAGACGGCGTAGAACGTCACGCCGGCAGCGCCGATAGCGGTGCGCGTGGGGGCGTTCCGCGGGCGATCCGCGATGTGGTGCTCTCTCTTATCGCCGGTAATCCAGGCTTCGATGAAGGGGTAGAACGCCACAAGAGCCAGGAATATGGGCAGCACGAGCAGCGGAACCATGATGTTCAGCGACAGGGTCGCTCCGAAGATTTCGACCTCCCACCCTGGTGGCATCAGCCTCAGGGCGCCATCGGCGAATCCGATATACCAGTCGGGCTGGGTTCCAGCCGACACGGGGGAGGGGTCATAAGGCCCATAGGTCCACACCGGGTTGATTTGGAACAGCGAGGCGATCAGCATGATCACTCCGAAGATGATGAAGAAGAACCCACCAGCCTTTGCCGCGAACACCGGCATGATCGGCACACCGACGACGTTGTCGTTGGTGCGGCCGGGGCCAGCGAACTGGGTGTGCTTATTGATGATCAGCAGCAGCATGTGCACACCAATGGCCGCCACCAGGATCGCGGGCAGGATCAGGATATGCAGGACATACAGCCGACCGACAATGTCGGTGCCGGGAAACTCCCCACCAAACAGGAGATATGAGATCCATGTTCCGATGACCGGGATTCCCTTGACCATGCCATCGATAATGCGCAGGCCATTGCCGGAGAGCAGATCATCGGGCAGCGAGTAGCCGGTGAATCCTTCTGCCATCGCCAACACGAACAACACAAAACCGATCAGCCAGTTGATCTCGCGTGGTTTGCGGTAGGCGCCGGTGAAGTAGATACGCAGCATGTGCAGGCCGATGGATGCCACGAACAGCAGTGCCGCCCAGTGATGCACTTGACGCATCAGGAGCCCACCCCGGATGTCGAACGAGAGGTCGAGGGTCGACGCCATGGCGGCAGACATCTCGATCCCCTTGAGGGGAACGTAGGAACCCTGGTAGACCACCTCAACCATGGATGCCTGGTAGAAGAAGGTCAGGAAGGTGCCCGACAGGAGGATGACGATGAAGCTGTACAGCGCCACCTCGCCGAGCATGAACGACCAATGGTCGGGGAAGATCTTGCGACCTACCTCCTTGACCAGGCCGGACATGCTGGTTCGTTCGTCAATGTAGTTGGCCGCCCACCCGGTAAATCGGGTTCCGCGGCTCTTCTGCACGGCCACGGCCGGGCGTTCCTCGGTTGTAGTCATAGTTTGCGCTCCCAGAAGCTTGGTCCAACTGGTTCGTTAAAGTCGCTGCGGGCGACCAGGTAGCCCTCTGAGTCCACCGTGATCGGTAGCTGAGGCAGGGGACGCTTGGCAGGGCCGAAAATGACGGCAGCTTCGCGTGTGATGTCGAATTGTGACTGGTGGCATGGGCACAGCAGATGGTGCGTCTGCTTCTCGTACAGGGCCACCGGGCATCCGACATGGGTGCAAATTTTGGAGTACGCGATAATTCCTTCGTAATTCCAGTCTTCGCGACCGGCAGATACATTCAGATCGGCCGGCTTGAGGCGCATGACAAGCACCGCAGCTTTGGCCTTTTCTTCCAATTTGTGCTCGGACTTTTCCAGACCTTCCGGAATGACGTGGAAGGCCGAGCCGAGCGTTACTTCAGAAGCTTTGATAGGTGTTCCGGAGGGGTCACGCGTCAACCGCACGCCCTCGGCCCACAGGGTGTGCTTGAGCTGGGGGACAGGGTCTGCGCTCGGGGCGAGGTCTCGAAAGAGCGCGATCGCTGGGATGGGGGAAACTACCAGTGCACCGATCAGCGTGTTGCGGATCATGGTGCGTCGACCGAAACCGGACTCTTTATTTCCGAGGGAGAATACCTCGACCGCTTTTTGGCGCGTGGCGTCAGTACCTCGGGTTCCGTGACGCTGCTCTACGAGGTCGTGGCCCTCCATGAGAGACCTGGCCCAGTGCACGGCGCCAATTCCCACGGCCAGCAAGCCGAGGGCGATACTCAGACCGAGCGCGAGATTACTGAGTCGTACCGAGCCCATGTCTCCCGGAATGATCGGAATGACCGTGTACACGACCACGGCCACCACACTGGCGATGATCGAGACGAAGAAAAGCCCGGAGACCCGGCGCTCCTGCGCCCGCTCCTTGGCCGGATCCATGTCGGCAACGCGCGGACGGAAGGGCTCGAAGCCAGGGTTCTGAAGCCGGTCAGACACCACCACGGCAGTACCCGCGGGCGGCGGGTTGTTGCCATATTTTTCGACGGTCGTGCCGACGATGGAGCTGCCGGAGATGCCGTCGTGATCGTTCGCCATTCTCGTCCCTATGTTTTCTTCGCTGTGTGTTCTCGGTATATCAGTTCGACGTGTGAAGGTGCTGGATCAGTTGGCGCGTGACGAGAGCCACACGGTGATCGCCACGATCGCTCCCAGCCCGAAGATCCAGATGAAGAGCCCTTCCGAGACAGGGCCCAGGTTGCCGAGGCCGAATCCACCCACTGAAGGAGTCTCATCCAGGTACTTGAGGTACGTGATGATGTTGGCCTTCTGCTCGGGCGTGATGTTGGTGTCGTTGAACACGGGCATGTTCTGGGGGCCGATGAGCATCGCGTCGTAGATGTGGTTCGCCGCGGAACCGGCCAGTGGGGGAGCGAACTTACCCTCGGTGAGGGCGCCTCCGGCACCGGCAACGTTGTGGCACATCGCACAATTGATGCGGAACAATTCCGCACCCTCTGAGGCGTTGCCTTTACCCTGCAGGTATTCGTCGGACGGGATCGCCGGGCCGGGCGCCTTGGATGCCACGAACACGGCCAGAGCGGATACCTGCTCAGCAGTGAACTGCACTGGCTTCTTCTCGGCCTGCGGCCCGGTGGCGGCAAGCGGCATGCGGCCTGTCCCCACCTGGAAATCGACCGACGCCGCGCCGACGCCGATCAGGCTTGGGCCCTGAGTGCCGCCCTGGAGATTAACCCCGTGACATGTTGCGCAATTGGCCGCGAAAAGCTTGCCGCCATCATCAATAGTCGCTTCGGCGGCGGCGCTGGTCTCCGCCGTCGCGCTGGTGGTGAACAGGGTGTACGCCCCGCCGGTCGCGACGAGACCGACGACGAGCAGTGCGACGGTCGCAAGCGGATGACGCCGACCTGCCGGTCGCTTGCTTCTGTTCTGTCGTGCTGGCTTTGTGGCCATGCTGCGTGAGGTTCCTTTGTTCATCATCTTGTGGGGTATCGAGCTATTTCAGGAGATAGATCACAGCAAAGAGGCCAATCCACACTACGTCGACAAAATGCCAGTAGTACGAGATGACGATCGCGCTGGTTGCCTCTTTATGACCGAAGTTCTTGACCGCGAAACCGCGACCGATCACGAGGAGGAAAGCTATGAGACCACCCGTGACGTGAAGACCGTGGAAACCCGTGGTGATGTAGAAGGCGGAACCGTATGAGTCGCTCGACAGGCTCACGTTTTCTGAGACCAGGGTGGCGTACTCGTAGATCTGGCCGACGACAAAGGTGGCGCCCATGGCGTAGGTGAGGAAGAACCACTCGACCATGCCCCACTTCCAAAACTGGAGGACTCCACCGGTCCGGCGGGCTTGCAGTCGCTCGGCGGCAAAGACACCCGCCTGGCACGTGAAGGACGAGAGCACCAGGATGACCGTATTCACGGCCGCGAATGTGACGTTGAGTTTTGCTGTCTCGGCTGCCCACAGGTCTGGGGAGGTGGATTTGAGTGTGAAGTAGATGGCGAAAAGCCCTGCGAAGAACATGACCTCGCTGCCGAGCCAGACGATGGTACCCACGGCAACGATATTCGGGCGGCTCACCGTCTGGGTGCCGAGAGAGCGAGTTAACGAGGCTGTGGTCACTCTTCTATTATGCGTGATATTTCGGTCGGGTTTTGTCATTCTGCGGGTCTGTCGCGGCCTGATCGTTAGGATTTGAGGCATGGCACGCGAGCAAAACTGGCCCGGCATTCTCACATCTCTCGTCGAAGGTGATGACCTGTCGATTAGTGACGCCGAATGGGCAATGACGAGCGTGATGGCGGGGGAGGCGACCTCCGCCCAGTTGGCGGGCCTGCTTGTCGCGCTGCGGGTCAAAGGCGAGACGATCGACGAGATTGTGGGATTTCGGGACGCCGTGTTGTCGAAGGCACTTCCCCTGCACGTCGATCCCATGGTGCTCGACATCGTGGGCACCGGCGGCGACCCGTATGGGGCCGTGCTCAACATCTCGTCTATCGCCTCGATCATCGCCTCGGCAGCGGGAGTCCCGGTCGTCAAGCATGGCAATCGCGGCGCGAGTTCGGCATCAGGAGCGTCAGATGTGCTGGCCGCTCTGGGGCTCAACCTCGACATCAGCCCCCAGCGAGTAGCTGAGGTGCTCGCTGAAACCGGGATCACTTTTGCGTTCGCCGCCCTCTTTCACCCGGGGTTCAGGCATGCGGGTCCCACCCGCAAAGAGCTCGGAATCTCGACTCTGTTCAACATTCTCGGGCCGCTGTGCAACCCCGCACGACCCGAAGCGTCGGCAGTGGGGGTGGCCTCCCTTGAGCGCGTGCCGCTCGTCGTCGGGGTGTTCCGCACCCGTGGGGCCACGGCGCTGGTCTATCGCGGTGACGACGGCATCGACAAGCTCACCACCACCGGGCACAGCCACATCTGGGAGGTATCACGAGGTTTCGTGAGCGAATACGACCTGGATCCGACAGACCTCGGCATTGCGCGCGCCGACATCCAGTCACTGTTGGGGGCAGACCCGCAGCACAATGCCGGCGTGGCTCGGGGAGTGCTCGCGGGGGAGACAGGACCGGTGCGCGACATCGTGCTGCTCAACGCAGCGGCCGGGCTCACGGCATTTGAGCTGGCACAGAATCCCGATCAGCTGCAGCATCCCATTCTTGATCGGCTCGCGGCGCAGTATGAGCGGGCGGCGGCGGTACTCGACTCCGGCCTCGCAGAGCGAAAGCTTGAAGAGTGGGTCGCCGCCACCCATCGGTGACGCTACCGCGCACGCTCTCTGCTGCCACCTACCACCTGCCAGCCCTGACCCGGCCACGCCGTTACAGTCCGAAGCCAGGTCATGAGGGCACGTCGTTGTCGACCCAATCAAGCGTCTTGTCGACCGCTTTCGACCAGTTGCGCATCAATCGGGCGCGCTCATCTGCCGGCATCCTGGGCTCCCAACGCTGCCCCTCCTGCCAATTGGAGCGAAGTTCGTCGCGATTCTTCCAAAATCCGACCGCGAGTCCGGCGGCGTAGGCGGCGCCGAGTGCTGTCGTCTCCGCGACCACCGGCCGGATGACCGGCACGTCCAGCAGGTCAGCCTGGAATTGCATCAGTACATCGTTGGCGACCATGCCTCCGTCGACCTTCAGCTCTGCGAGGTCGACGCCGAAGTCGGCGTTCACCGCGTCCAGTACCTCGCGGGTTTGGAAGGCGGTCGCCTCGAGGGCGGCGCGGGCGATGTGACCCCGGTTCGCGAAACGGGTGAGTCCGAGGATGGCGCCACGGGCATCCGGTCGCCAGTGTGGTGCAAATAGTCCCGAAAACGCGGGCACGAAGTAGACCCCGCCGTTGTCGTCGACGCTGGCGGCGAGCGTCTCGACCTCTTCTGAGCTGGAGATGATGCCGAGGTTGTCCCGCAGCCACTGCACGAGTGAGCCTGTGACGGCAATCGAGCCCTCGAGCGCGTAGCGGGGAGCCTCGTTTCCGAGCTGATAGGCGACGGTGGTGATCAGCCCATTCTCCGAGCGCACAATCTCTTCGCCGGTATTCACGATCAGGAAATTGCCGGTGCCGTAGGTATTCTTCGACTCACCTTTGTCGAAGGCGGCCTGCCCGAACGTGGCGGCCTGCTGGTCGCCCAGGATGCCCGCCACCGGCACCTCGCGAAGCAGGCTCGACGACTCGATCGTGCCGTAGATCTCAGACGAGCTGCGGATCTCCGGCAGCATCGAGGCGGGGATGCCGAATCGCGCCAGGAGGTCATCATCCCAGGCAAGAGTCTCAAGATTCATGAGCAGGGTGCGACTGGCGTTGGTGACATCCGTCGCGTGTACGCCGCCGTCTGTGCCTCCGGTTAGATTCCACAGCAGCCAGGTGTCGATCGTGCCGAAGGCGAGGTCCCCAGCGTCGGCGCGATCGCGCGCCCCTGCCACGTTCTCAAGAATCCACGCGACCTTACTCGCAGAGAAGTACGTGGCCAGCGGCAGGCCGGTTTTCTGTTTCAGTCGATCAGGGTCTCCCTCCGCGATGCGATCCACTATCGATTGGGTGCGAGTATCTTGCCAAACGATCGCGTGGTACACAGGTGCGCCAGTGATGCGATCCCACACGACGGCGGTCTCGCGCTGGTTTGTGATGCCGACGGCGACGATGTCGTGGCGCGTGATGTTGGCGGCCGAGAGGGCCTGGCCGATCGCTTGGCGGGTGTTATCCCAGATCTCTTTGGGGTCATGTTCGACCCATCCCGCCCGGGGGAAGATCTGCGCGTGCTCGAGCTGGCCCGTTGCGACCACGGAGCCGCCGCGATCGAAGATGATGGCGCGGGTACTGGTCGTTCCCTGGTCGATGGCGATCACATAGTCGGTCATGCCTGATTCTTTCTCTAGAGGTTGGTCACTTTATTGCGTCCCGAGGACGGAGTTGCACTCTGCCCTTGCGCTGCGCACGTCGCACGGTGGGGGATTGCCGGCGAGGTCGGCAACCGAATCAACCGGTGGCATCCACATACATCCAGACGCCATTTTCGCGACGAAACTCGCTGTTCTCGTGCTGGCTCCCGAGGTCGGCGCCGTGACGGTAGTGCGCACGAAATTCGACGGTGCCAGTGGTGTCGAATATCCCGCCTCGCGTGTGATCGATGATGTCAAGGCCGTACCAGTGCAGGGTCGTGTCGAGCAGTAGTTCAGCGGGCCGTGTGGACTCGTGCCAGGTGGACAGAAGGTAGTCGGGCGTTCCCAGCGTGTACGCGGCGTAGCGCGACCGCATCAGGCGTTCCGCGGTGGGCGCCAGCGAGATTCCGAGGTGGAAAGGCTCACAGCAGTCCGAATATGGCAGGCCGGTGAAGCAGGGGCAGCGTCGCATGGATTCAGCGTACCGAGCACCCCTCATCGTTCGGCAAAGGTGATGCGGGGGAGTGGTGGTGGTTCTGGTGTCGTTAGCTCGGTCTACCTGGGCTCATCATCGTCATGTTCACCTTCGATGAGTTCCCCCTCCCACGCTTCCTTGCCTTCCCAGATCGCGAATGCGGCGATGATGAACCCGGCCACCGGGTCGAGCCAGCCGGCGCCGGTCAGCATGTAGAGAAGGAGTCCGGCCAGGGTTGAAATGCTCAGCAGGACGCAGATTCGGGTTTCGGCGGCGTCGGCAAGGATGAGGTTGTCGCCCAGGCGCCGACCGACGAGGGTCTTCATCACCGCGAGGACTGGCATGACAATGATGGAGGTGACCAGCAGGCCGATGGCAAGCCACGACGTCTCTGGACGTTCCCCCTCGATCAGGCTGCGAATCCCTTCAAAGGTCACGTATGCCGCGAGGATGAAGAAGGTCACGGCGACCAGTCGCAGGGTGATCTTCTCTTTCTTCTCGTCGGCGCGACCGCGCCGCAGCCGGGCGGCGAGCCGCAGACCGACCAGCACCGCGGCGATCGACTCGATACCCGAATCAATACCGAAGCCGATGACGGACACCAGGCCGGCCGCAATGCCCGCCGCGATCGCCACGGTACCCTCCACGACGTTGTATACAACGGTGACCTGAGCGAGTCGAAGCCCGCGCCGTGTGAGCCGCTCCGTCTCCTGAGTCGTGATGGCGCTCACGGGCAGCAGCCCTCGATCGGGCACCCGGGGTCGTCGCACGTGATGGCCTCGTCGACCATCACGGTGACCACCAGCAGGGCGTTCAACGCGTTCGCAAGGTGCGGGTCAGCGATCTCGTAGCGTGTGTGCCGGCCCTCGGGCTCGGCCGCTACGATGCCGCAGCTGCGCAGGCAGCTCAGGTGATTGGAGACGTTTGTGCGAGTGAGTTGCAGGTCGCGAGCGAGTTGGGCGGGATAACCCGGCTGCTCGAGCAGACTCAGCAGAATTCTGGATCGGGTGGGGTGCGCCATAGCGCGACCAAGGCGGTTCATGACATCGACACGAGCAGCAATAGTCAGCATGCACTGACCATACAGTGAGGGCTGACTACTCGGAGGGCACCGCCCAGCAGCTCCGAGTTGCGCCATTTGCGATCGAGCAACTCCTGCCGGTGAAGACTGGTATCCGATTTTGCACTAAAGCCGGGGATCACGCGACCTATGCTGGAGGAAGTCAGGGGAGCGCACATGGTCACGCGGCTGAGAATCGGTGCAATCATTCTCGCTGCGGCTATGTCCTGCGCGGGGTGTTCGGTGGTTCCGAACCCCCCTGATGCGGTCGGGGAGGGCTACCCGGGCACCTGCATGCCCGATGAGTTCTCGTGGCCGACGGACTTCCTGGAGTCGCTGCCGGGAGAATCGTCCGCGCTTGGCGGGAGACTCGTCGGCCTTCGACTCGAGTACGTGGACTCCGAATGGGTGTGGCGACTTCGGAGCGCCGATACTAAGCACGACTGGCTCGGAGAGGCAGTGGATGATCCGAGCTTCGGTAAGGAATCGCTCATCGACGTGAGGACATTGACGACGCTCGCAACCCACGAGGTGCAGCTCACTGAGGCGGAACAACAGATGGAGGGGAGCGGCGCCCACGACGCGGCCCAGCTTTCAGGCGAACAGTGGCCGAGCCCGCTGATCATCGAGATGGCCCGGATTATGGAGGACGGCACACCGATCTGGCGGATCACGACCTGCGACACGGAAACCAACGAGCAATCCGTGCTTAGCGTGAAATGATGCCCGTCGCCGACGGTGACAGGTCCGCCGCCGTTCGGGGGAGTAATGCGAAGGGGAGATCGGCACAACTCCCTCGCCGTTTTTCGATCTGGTTGCTCGTTTTGCGATAAGAGTAATTACTACTTGACATAATGAGCATTATCGGATACCGCGATGGTTGGTTTTGCCCGTCGAAGAGCTTTCCGCTCACCGCAGGCGTGACGCGGCAGAAACTCATTGCTCAGCGAGACAGGTACCGGGCCAGGGTTTCTGCGGCGGCCTCATGATCGATGGCGTCAGGTTCACCCGACATCGTGATCGTGCCGACGACATCTCCGCCGACTCGCAGCGGGATGGATCCACCGTGGGCCTTGAACGCGTCGTGATCAATGTCGTTACGTTCGGTGAATGGCGTGCCCGCTTCAGCATGACGAAGTTTCACTAATAACGAGGGTTGCTCAAACCTGAGAGCCGTCGCTGCTTTGCCTGCCAGCCACGGGTCGTTATCCGGTCCGGTCGAGCCCAGCTTCGCCCGGAACACCAGGTCGCCGCTGACCACAATATCGACGGCCAGATTCAGACCCCATTCCCGGATCACCTGAACAGCGACGACCCCGAGAGCGACAGCGTCGTTGTTCGTCATGCTGGGCAGTTCCATGGCATTCAGATATTCGAGATCATCAGCACGATAGTGCGGCATGGCACGGGTCACTGGTTCTTCTCCACGAGAGTGTTCCTCGCGAGCTCGACCAGTTCGGCGGGCTCGAACGGTTCCGTGCTCGCAGCTAGTTCGGCGAGCGACCACCACCGGTGTGCCAGCACGTCTACTCGCTCCTCATCGGTCCACAGCAGATCTGACGGTACGAACGTGTCGACCGTTGCGGTGTAGAACTCAGCGTGGCCGGTGTCATGGTCTGCGGCATCCCACGCCACAACAAAGTCGTGAGACCAGACCGGCTCCCCTAGGTTCGGGATGACCAGCCCGGTTTCTTCCTGCAACTCGCGCACAGCAGCCTGGTGGTGGCTTTCGCCCGGGTCCACTCCCCCGCCGGGCGTCAGCCAGCGCGCGACACCGCTGGTGTCTGGGGCCGTCGTCAGAAACAGCAGGATCCGGTCCTCCCAGTCGAACAGCAGCACGCGGCTGGAGAGTCGATTGGTGGGAGTAGCGGCGATCAGTTTTTTGCCCAGTTCGGGTCGCACAGCGCTCAGGCCCCCAGGAAGTCGCTGACGTCACCCACGTAGCGGGTGTGGTTCTCGGGGATTGGTTCCACCGCGGCCGCGGCAATCTCCGCCGCAAACTCGCTGACGTTGTACAGCCGACCGGCCGCTTCCTTTCGGGCTTCAATCGCGCCCGGATTCGCTCGTTGCAGCAGCGTTGCCGTGATGGTGCCCTCGATCATGTCGCCAGACACGACCACGAACTCGATGCCCGCATCGTCCAGCATCGGGATGAGGTCGCGAAGTGCGTCCTCGCCGGCGCGTTTGCTCAGGGCGACCGGCAGGTACTCAGGCATTGTCTCGACGGTCTTGATGAAGTGAGCCTGGTGACTGGTGACGAAAACGATGCGCGAGCCCCGGTGCAACAGCGGCATCATCGCCGACAGGAACTCGACCTGGGCATCGCGGTTGAGGCGCATCGCGTAGTCCTCGGGCATGCCGCTTTCCATACCGCCAGAGGCGTTCAGCACGAGAATGTCGAGTTCGCCGTATGCCGCACGAATCTGTTCGACGAGGGACTCGATTGAGTCTGGATCGGTAAGATCAGCGCCGATCGTCATCACCTCCGCACCCTCGCCCTCAAGTTTTGCCGCCAGCTTCAGCGCCCTGGCCTCTTTATTACGGAAATTGATTGCCACGCGCGCGCCAGCACCCGCGAGGTAGCTGACGGTGTCGGCTCCAATGCCTCGAGACGAGCCGGTGACAAGCGCTCGAATGCCGGACAGGGAACCAGGTGCCAAGGGGTTACTCACAATCACCGACCCTACCAAGCTATGCGCGGTCACTAAGTTGAGCGATACTGCTAGCGTGAGAGCACCACCGACGTAGGAGAGGTACCGAGCATGCTCCTGGACTTCCTGGTCAGCTACTCATGGATCGTCTGGCTCGCGCTGATCCTCCTCTTCGGGATTATCGAGTTGACCACACTCGAGTTCACTTTCCTGATGCTGTCGGTGGGGAGTCTCGGAGGACTTGTCTCCGGGCTTCTCGGTCTTCCCTGGCCGGCGCAAATCATCATCGCGGGCATCCTCTCAGTGCTGTTAATCTTCGCTCTTCGCCCCGCGCTGCTGCGGGTGCTGAAACGGGGCGGGGATCCCGCACGCAGCAATGTGGATGCGCTCCTGGGCGCCACCGGCATCGTCACCAACGACTTCTCCGGAAGTGCCAGCCACGTCAAACTGCTCAACGGTGAGACGTGGACCGCCAGGCTTTCCGGCAGCGATCGCCCCCTCGTGGAGGGTGAGCAGGTAGTAGTGACCGCAATCGAAGGGGCGACCGCCGTGGTCGCACCCGCAGAAAGGGCAGTATCGTGACCGACCCAGGCCGTCTCTTCGGCCAGATCATTTTGATTATTCTTGTCGCAATCATCGTAATTTTTGTATTGGTGGTTCTCTTCCGGTCGGTCAGGATCATCCCCCAGGCCAACGCGGGTGTCGTCGAAAGGCTCGGCAAGTACCATAAGACGCTGCTGCCGGGGCTGAACCTGCTCGTCCCGTTCATCGACCGGGTGAGGCCGCTGATCGACATGCGCGAACAGGTCGTATCTTTTCCGCCGCAGCCGGTGATTACCGAAGACAATCTGGTCGTCTCGATCGATACCGTCGTGTTTTTCCAGGTCACTGATGCCCGTGCGGCAACCTACGAGATCGCCAATTATCTGGGCGCAGTCGAGCAACTCACCACGACCACCCTGCGTAATGTGGTCGGCAGCCTCAACCTCGAGGAGGCCCTCACCAGCCGTGACAACATCAACGGTCAGCTGCGAGTGGTGCTGGACGAGACAACCGGGAAATGGGGCGTGCGCGTCGGCCGGGTCGAGCTCAAGGCCATCGATCCGCCGCTCTCCATCCAGGACTCGATGGAGAAGCAGATGCGCGCTGAGCGTGACCGTCGTGCGCTCATCCTCACCGCCGAAGGAACCAAACAGTCCGCGATCCTTACCGCAGAGGGCGCACGCCAGGCCGCGATCCTGTCGGCCGAGGGTGATGCCAAGGCACAGGTGCTTCGGGCGCAGGGCGAGGCCGAAGCCATTACGACAGTGTTTGGCGCAATCCATGCGGGCAATCCGTCTGCTGATCTGCTCGCCTACCAATACCTGCAGACCCTGCCCAAAATCGCCGAGGGTGACTCGAACAAGATGTGGATCATCCCATCTGAACTCACCGAAGCGCTCAAAGGCATCAGCGCCGGGTTCCTCGGCGGCGCCGGCGGTTCGGCGCGTGGTACGACGCCGCCCGCCGCATAAAGCGGATCCGACGGGCTACCTCTCCCCCGCCCGCCCCCGGGTCTTCGCGCATCGGGGTCTGGCTGTGGATGCGCCGGAGAACACGATGCTCGCCTTCGCGAGGGCCGTCGCGGCCGGCGCCGAATACATCGAGACCGATGTTCACGCCAGTTCCGACGGAGCGGCGATTATCGCCCACGATCCCGTGCTCTCGCGCGTGGCGGGGAGTAATCTGAGAGTCGATCAATTTACGCGGGCTGAGCTCGAAAAGGTTGACCTCGGTTATGGGCAGTCTTTTTGCACTCTCGCACAGGCGCTGGACGGGTTTCCGGAGACGCGCTTCAACATAGACGTGAAATCTGCCGCTGCCGTCGCGCCCACGATCGCAACGATCGTCGCGCTCGGCGCCTCGCGTCGGGTGCTGGTCACGTCCTTCGATGAGCGGCGTCGTGCTGCTGCTGTGCGCGGTGTGCCCGAGGTGGCCTCGTCGGCCTCGGCGGCGCGCCTCATCCCGGCGCTCGTAGCCGCACAACTTGGCATCCTTCCCCTGGTCAGATGGGCGGTGCGCGGACTGGTCGCCGTGCAGGTTCCTGAGACGGCGGCAGGAGTGCGGGTGACCAAGCCCAGGCTGATCCGAATGTTCCATGCCGTCGGCGTTGAAGTGCACGTGTGGACGGTCAATGACCCCCGACGCATGCGCGAACTGCTCGACCTCGGTGTGGACGGCATCATCACCGATCGTGCTGATCTGGCGCTCGAGGTCGTGAGACTTCGCTCCTGAACCGGGACGCTGCATCCGCTGGCCTCGCTCCAGGCGACGACTTTACTGGGAACAGGCTGGGAACAGGCGCGCGCTTGAAAGGTTATGCCCAGCTTGTGGGTTTATACCTGTAACGACCGCGAAATGAAAAGGAGGCCAGAAAATGGCAGACCGTAGTTTGCGCGGGATGAGACTTGGCACTCAGAGCCTACAGAGCGAAGAGGGCGTGGAATTTTCCCCGCGAAAGAAGAGCACCTACCGTGCGACCGACGGGACCACCTTTGAGGTGATCTTTGCGGCAGACGCAGAAGTTCCTCAGCAGTGGGAATCCCCCAAGACCGGCCAGGAGGGCGTGCTGCTGACCGCCGATGGCGAGCCGGTGGTGTTGGACGAGACCGAAACCAAGATCCCCCGCAGCCACTGGGACATGTTGCTTGAGCGACGCACTCGCGCCGAACTCGAAGAACTGCTCCAGGAGCGACTCGACTACCTGCGTTCACGCAAGGGCCAGCAGAAAATCGGCGCCTGAGGCACTAAGCCCCTCGCCCCCCGGGAGTCTGTTTGCCAGGATTCTCACGGTCAGAGTCGCGCGTTCCCTTTGGCCTCATTCCAGGTCTCAGGGCCGCCGCTATTCCCCAAGCGGTGACCCTGAGCAGGGCCTCGATCACGATGCCGGAGTGCATCTTCGACTGGCCAGTTTCCCTCTCGACGAAGGTAATGGGATGTTCGGCAATGCGATGGCCCGAGCGCTCGAGTCGCCAGGCCATCTCCACCTGGAAACAATAGCCTTGTGACGAAATCGCCCGCAGGTCGAGATCTCTCAGCGCGCTGGCCCTGAATACGCGGAAGCCAGCCGTGATGTCCCGGATGCTCGATCTCAGCATCACTCCCGAGTACCAGTTTCCCGTGCGGGAAATGGCCTTGCGCAGTGGCGGCCAGTTCACGACTGAGCCGCCCGCTACCCAGCGCGAACCGATCACGAGGTCAGCACCATCGACGGCGAGGGAGATCATGGCCGGGAGCGACGCGGGATCGTGCGACCCATCCGCATCCATCTCGACAATAAAGTCGTAGCCGTCGTTCAGGGCTACCTGGAAACCAGCGAGGTAGGCCTGGCCGAGCCCGTCTTTGCCCGCGCGATGAAGCACGCGGACGACGTCGTCACCGTCGGCGAGACGGTCTGCCAGGGCGCCTGTGCCGTCGGGACTGGAATCGTCGACGATGAGCAGGTCGGCCGCGGGTACAGCCGTCCGAATTCTGCTCACAATACGTTCGAGACCGTCGATCTCGTTGTAGGTGGGGACAATGATGAGGGCGCGATTGCCCACCACGTCATCATGCTTGGGCACGTTTTCTCCTGACTGCGATACCGGCGCTGATAATGCTGGCAAGCGCCATTGCGGATACGAACCATTCGAACTCGCGGCCAAACACCACCGCGGGAGTTATCGCGCTGGCCAACTCGACGTCCTGCACCAGTGATCCCGCCTCGTACCAGGGCAGTTGCTGCACGATGGTGCCGTCAGGCGCGATCACGGCACTGAGCCCGACTGTCGAAATATTCACGACGCTGCGCCCCAGTTCCATGGCCCTAATGCGCGCGATCGAGAGCTGCTGGGCGCTTTCATCCGTCCGGCCAAAGTCGGCATTATTTGAGGAGGCGAAAATGATCCTCGCGCCCTCCTCCACGGATCGAGTAAGGAGCTGGTCGTCGACGATATCGAAACAGATGTTTACGCCCACGGTGATCCCGTCGAGATCGAACACCATATCGGTGGATCCCGGGGTGTAGTCGCGCCCAATCAGATCAATCAGCCCCGGCGCAAAGGGTCGCCAGAATGCACGATCCGGCACGTACTCCCCGAACGGCACTGGATGCTTCTTATCGTACAAATCGACAGCGCCCTCCCCCGCCTTCCAGAGCATCGCGGTGTTGTAGAACCTGTCACCACGATGGGTGACACCCTGGGCTATCAGGGGGGCATCCATCTGTTCTGACACGTAGTCAAAAACTTGGCCGGTATAGGAGTCTGTGAGTGGGTCGGCGTAGGTCGACCCCTCGGGCCACAGCACGAGATCGACCGTCTGGCCGAACAGAGGCACCGTGGCATCCAGTTGCGCCTGAAGCAGTTCATTCGCGGTCGAGCCATCGAAGTATCCGGCCCTGCCGGCGCCCTGCACCGCCGCGACGCGAATCGAGCCGTCCGCGGGCACCCGGAAGGCCGGGACGACGAGAAGTGTGCCCAAGAGTGCGACGACTACGACGGCTCTGGCAGCTCTCGGCGCACCCGTGATCCGCACACATTCCACCGTCACCGCGACGAGCAGCACCATAACGAAGCTGACGCCCGAGATGCCGAGCCAGCCGAACAGCGGAGCGAACGGGCTGTCTGACTGCGACATTGCGACTCTCCCCCAGGAGAATCCGCCATACGGCCAGACGGCTGACCAGGCCTCGCGCGCGGTCCAGAGGCCCGCGACAGCGAGCGGGAGCAGAGCAACCCGGCCCCACACGCTCGAGTTCGCTCGAGGCATCCACCGATATGCCAGGGCGATGGCCAGGCCACCGAGCGCCGCAAAGAGGGACTCCAGCACCGAGAGTGCCGCCATCGGCAGCAAGCCAAGAAACAGGGAGGCCCACGAAATGTGGGTGAGGTAGAAGGAGAGGCTCGCCGCGAACCCGATGAGCAGAGCACTGGAATTGCGGCGACCGATGAGGCTCACCAGCACCAGGCCGATTCCTACGAAGGTCAGCGGCCAGTATCCCCGATCGGGGAATCCAGCATCCACAACGGGACCGGATGACACGGCGACGACCAGCGCGGCCCACAGCGGCAGCACGGGGCGGGTGTGCGGGGCCGGCCTCAGGCCCTCGAATCTGAAGAGCCCGACGACGGGGCGTGTCGCCAGGTTGATGCTCACGAGGGTAAAGCCTATTTCTTTCCTGAGGGTCATTGCTGTGAGCGCAGGTCACTTCTATAGGTGCGGCCGCCCACCCAAGATACTTCGGTGCGGCCGGACCTGGCATCCGACCGCACCGAAACCTACGGGAGTCGACTCAGTGTCTGGTGGCCTTCTCGGCACCAATGCCCGTCAGTGAACGGACCTCCATTTCGGCCTGCTTCGCCGGATCTTCCCGTCTCTTATCCAGGACGGTCACGATCCATCCGAGGAAGAAGGCCAGCGGGATCGAGACCAGACCTGGGTTGGACAGGGGGAAGATCGCGAAGTTCGCGCCCGGGATCATCGACGTCGGTGTGCCAGAGACCACCGGCGACAGGGCGATCAGCACGATAGCGGAGATGAGCCCCCCGTACATGCTCCAGACGGCTCCCCTGGTGGTGAATCGCTTCCAGAACAGCGAGTACAGGATCGTCGGGAGGTTGGCCGAGGCGGCCACCGCAAAGGCGAGAGCCACCAGGAAAGCAATGTTCTGACCGTTCGCGCCGATTCCGCCGACGATCGCGACAACACCGATCACCACCACCGTGCGCCTGGCAACCTTCACCTCGTCTTCGGGTCGAGCCTTGCCCTTCTTGATGACGCTGGCAAAGATATCGTGCGCGAATGAGGCGGCTGCTGTGATTGTCAGCCCGGCGACGACCGCCAGGATCGTGGCGAAAGCGACCGCTGAAATCAGGCCGAGCAGCAGCGGGCCACCCAGTTCAAACGCCAGCAGCGGAGCGGCCGAGTTTACGCCTCCGGGTGCTGCGGCGATGGCCTCCGGACCGATCAGCGCGGCGGCGCCGTACCCCAGAACCAGAGTGAAGATGTAGAAAATACCAATGAGCCAAATGGCCCACACCACTGAACGACGCGCCTCTTTGGCGGTCGGAACCGTGTAGAAACGCATCAGAACATGAGGCAGCGCTGCGGTCCCGAGCACCAGTGCGAGGCCAAGAGACAGGAAATCGAGACGGCTGGCATCGCTGACCCCGTACTTGAGGCCCGGATTGAGGATCGCGGGGTTGTTCGCTGTAGCTACGGCGTGATCGAGGAGGGAAGACAGGTTGAAGCCGTGCAGGGCGAGCACCCAGACGGTCATCACTGCGGCGCCGGTGATGAGCAGCACCGCCTTGATGATCTGCACCCAGGTTGTGCCCTTCATGCCACCCACGAGCACGTAAAGAATCATGAGAGCACCGACAACGGTGATGACCACGGACTGCCCCACCTTGTCGTTGATGCCGAGCAGAAGCGACACAAGACCGCCCGCGCCTGCCATCTGCGCAAGCAGGTAAAAGAAGCAAACGACCAGTGTGGTGGTGGCGGCAGCGATGCGCACGGGGCGTTGCCTGAGCCTGAAGGAGAGTACGTCCGCCATCGTGAACTTACCGGTGTTACGAAGCAGTTCGGCAACCAGCAGCAGGGCGACCAGCCAGGCGACAAGGAATCCGATCGAGTAGAGGAATCCGTCGTAACCCTGGATGGCGATAGCCCCGACAATGCCCAGGAAGGATGCCGCTGACAGGTAGTCACCGGCGATCGCCGCACCATTCTGCGGGCCGGTGAACGACCGACCGGCAGCGTAGTAGTCGGCGGCGGTGTTGTTGTTCTTGCTCGCGCGGAACACGATGATCATCGTGATGGCAACGAACCCAAGGAAAATTCCGATATTCAGGATCGGGTTGCCCGGGGCGCTGGTGGTGGCCTCCAAATGCAGCATCAGCGGGCCACCGTGTCGGCAATCTCCACGCTGTCGCGGATCTCTGTGGCGATGGGGTCGAGTCGTCGGTTGGCGTAGGAAACGTACCAGGTGGTCACGATGAAGGTCGTGGCGATCTGGGCTAGCCCCAGCACCAGTCCGATGTTCACGCTGCCAATGACCGGAGTCGACATGAATACGTGAGCATAATCGGCGAGCAACACATAGACGATGTACCAGACGAGACACCCGATAGCGACGGAAAAAACGAAGCGTCGGTGAGCTCGTTTGAGGGTACGAAATTGCTCGGATTCTCGTACTGCCGCGAAGTCCGCGGTGGGCATGGCATTTTCGGCATTGAGGGCATCGTTGCCCATGGTGACTCCCTGGTGGTCTGGCGTTGACAGCGTCGTCAACGGTGTTGTGAGTTCAGATCGCACCACTCTGGCCTACCGTGCGGCCGGAATGCCGGTGCCGCCGCTCGGCGTCGCCCAACGGCAGCAACGTTGCGGCGAACGGCAGGGTGGGTTCGATGAGCGATGGCCTATCGTGAGCTTCATGACCTGGTCAGTATTGATCGCTCTTGCCGTGGGTACCGCGGCTGGTCTCGTCATCGCGGCTCTGTATGCGCTTGCCCGGAGGTATGCGCGAGGTTCCCGGGAACTCGGCACCGACGCTGAACGCGCGACATACGAAACACTGAACCTCGCTTCCCGCGCAGCAGCGCACCTGCGCGGTGGACTAGTCTCCGGCGACACGGTGAAAGCCGCGCGAGACCTCCGCACTCTCCTGAACTGTGATGTGTTCGTGGTCGTCGATGAACGCGGGGCACTTGCCATCGAGGGTGGCTCAGAGCGCGTGCGTGCGTCGGCCGAGCGGTTAGCGCGCGACGCACGCCAGAGTGGGCACGTCGAACTTGCCCGGTCTGTGGTGCAGGGTGAGCACGGTGATGTCGATGCGGTGGCGGCACCGATCATGATCCGTGGGCGGTCCGTCGGTGCCCTCGTTGCGTTTTCCAGGCAGATCAGGCCAGGACTGGTGCGGGCAACGTCCGAGGTCGCAGACTGGGTCGCTGCCCAACTCGAACTGGCCGAATTGGATGCATCGCGGGCAGCGCTCGCCGAGGCCGAGGTTCGCGCGCTCCGGGCCCAGATCAGTCCGCACTTCATCTATAACGCCCTCACGGCGATCGCGTCGTTCATCACCACGGATCCACCTCAGGCGCGGGAGCTCGTGCTTGAATTTGCCGATTTCACCCGCTACTCCTTTCGGCGGGAAGGGGATTTCACGACCATCGCCGAAGAACTCGGCAGCGTCGGCAGCTATCTCAAACTCGAGCGCGCACGCTTCGGTGACAGGATCGCCGTGACGCTGCAGGTCGCCCCCGAGGTGCTTGCCACGGTCATCCCGTTCCTCAGCGTGCAGCCCTTGGTCGAGAACGCGGTCCGACACGGACTCGAGTCGAAGGAGGGCGGTGGTCGCATCACGATCACGGCCGCCGACTCCGGAGCGTACGCGCAGATCACCGTCGAGGATGACGGTGTCGGTATTGACCCCGAAACACTGCGGGATGTGCTCGCCGGTCGGCCGAGCGCCGAGCACATCGGCCTGCGAAACGTGGATTCGCGGTTACGACAGGTGTACGGCAACGGTCACGGTCTCGTAGTCGAGACGAACATCGATGCCGGTACCCTCGTGACAATGCGCGTACCAAAATCACAGCCAGAGCGACTGGCCGGCCGCGAGCCGTCACGATGACACACGGTGGGTTCGGTGGGATCTCTGCGCTGGTCGCGGACGACGAGGCGCCGGCCGTCGACGAACTCGCCCGGTTTCTGAGCGACGATCCGCGGGTAGCTGCGGTGTACACGGCGTCGTCCGGGGCGGATGCGGTTCGCCATCTCGCGGTTCAGAGCGTCGACGTGGTCTTCCTGGACATCCACATGCCGGGACTTTCTGGATTCGATCTGGCGCGCGCGATAGGCAGGTTTGATCGTCGGCCCGCCATCGTCTTTGTCACCGCAGACGAAGATGGAGCGCTCGAAGCATTCGACCTTGCAGCGATTGACTACCTGCTCAAACCGGTGCGCCTGGAGCGATTGCAGCGCTGTATCGGGCGGGTCGTGGAGGCGCTGGACATCACCGGCGGCACCCCGCCCACCAGGGATGACCTGATCGCGGTCACCACCGGTGCCACCACCCGGATGATCCGCCGCGATGACGTGCGCTACGTTCAGGCGCAGGGTGACTATGCGAGGCTCTTCACGGACGCAGGCAGCTACCTCGTGCGCGTGCCCATCTCGGACCTCGAGCAGCAGTGGGCCGACGCAGGTTTCCTGCGCATCCATAGGTCGTACCTCGTGGATCTGTCGCGGCTTGAGCAGCTCAGGCTGGGCGCAGAGCACCCGACAGTGACGGTAGCGGGAGCCGAACTTCCTGTGAGCCGCCGCCTGGTGGCGTCAGTGCGTGAGATCGTGGAATCGAACCGGATCAGGCCGCGCAGTTGAACGAACCCGCGCGTGAATCGCCGCGTCCAAGGGAACGAGTGACCGCACCCGACGAGGTCACGGGCAGGCAGGTCACCGGCCCGGCGTTGACAGGCACGCCGCCACCGGTCAAGGGCAAGCTCGACGTTGACACTGTCTACGTGCGGTCGCTGGTTCGCTCACAACTTCGACTTGCTGTCGCGTGCGCGATTGGCTTCGTGCTGATTCTCGGTGGGTTGACTCTTGCCTTCCTATTGGCGCCAGGTCTCGGCACGCTGACGTTCGCAGGGTTTCCGGTGTCGTGGCTGATGCTGGGTTTTGGTGTCAATCCGCTGGTCATCGTGATTGGGGCGATCTACGTTCGCTCTGCCGGACGGAACGAGACCGGCTACCTGTCGCTGAGTGATCGCGATGGCCCGACGTGAACCCTGTTCTTGGCTATGTAGCGATAGTGGCAGTCACATTGGCGACAACGCTCATCGGGTTCTTCGGCCTGCGGGTCTCGCGCACGACGGGTGACTTCTACGTCGCGTCCAGGACGGTGAAGCCGTGGTGGAATGCGTCAGCAATTGGGGGTGAATACCTGTCGGCGGCGAGTTTTCTCGGAATCGCCGGACTGATTTTGTTGCAAGGATCGGATGCCCTGTGGTTTCCGATCGGCTACACCGCTGGCTATCTGATGCTCCTGCTCTTTGTTGCGGCCCCTCTGCGCCGATCGGGGGCGTATACGATTCCCGATTTCACGCAGGCGAGACTCGAGTCAACCACCGTGCGGCGCATTACAAGCGCGCTGGTGATCGTGATCGGTTGGCTTTACATCGTGCCGCAACTCCAGGGTGCTGCCCTGACCGTGCGCATCACCACCGGGTTGCCCTCGTGGGTGGGAGCCGTCGCCGTCGCCGTCATCGTGGGGGTAGTCGTTGCCGCAGGCGGTATGCGATCAATCACCTTCGTGCAGGCATTCCAGTTTTGGCTGAAACTCACCGCCATCGGCGTTCCGGTGGTGTTCATTCTGCTGTTCGCATGGGATGCGCCGCCCGGTGACCCCACGATCTCGTTCCCGACGGAACTCGCTCCCAGCACTCCGGATGCGTACCTGACCATCTCGCTGCTGGTGGCCCTGCTCTTCGGTACTCTAGGCCTCCCCCATGTTCTCGTGCGGTTCTACACCAACCCCGACGGCGTCGCCGCACGCAGCACCACCCTCATCGTGCTTGGCCTGCTCAGCGTCTTCTACATTTTTCCTACGATCCTTGGGCTGATGGGCAGGGTGTTGGCTCCCGAACTCGCCACGGCCGACACGGCCGACGCCGTTGTGCTGCTGCTGCCAGGGCGACTAGTGCCGGGTGCCCTCGGCGACGGGCTCACCGCTCTGGTGATTGCTGGCGCGTTCGGCGCGTTCCTATCCACCTCCTCCGGCCTCGTCGTGTCACTGGCCGGTGTCATCAGCCAGGAGGCGTTCGGCGGCAGCGTGAAGGGTTTCAGAATCGCGGCCGTCTGCTCGATCCTGGTGCCCTTGGCCGTCGCCCTGGTGGCTGAGCCCGGCGGCCTTGCTGGCAGTGTTGGCCTGGTGTTCGCCTTCACTGCCTCCACCCTGTGCCCGGTGCTGGTTCTCGGGATTTGGTGGCGCGGGCTCACCGACCGGGGTGCCATTGCTGGAATGGTTGCCGGGGGTGCGGCCTGCGGTCTCGCCATCGTCGCCGGGCGACTGATCGGCCCGGGCGTCGAACTGCTCTCGTCATTGCTCGCCCAGCCTGCGGCATGGACGGTGCCACTGTCCGTTCTGGTCATGGTCGGGGTGTCGCTGGGCAGTAAACGCCGCATCCCCGGCAGTACTGATCTCTTCTTTCGGCGCCTTCACGTGCCTGAACGCCCCACCGCCGGCCGATAGCGTGCTCGCGAGTCAGGCCACCGAGCTGTATGCCACGATCCCGCGGCGGATCGAGTCCAGCGCGGTTCGTGCCGTGCGGCCCACGTCACCATCGGCAACGACGGAAAGCTGGTCGAGCAGGTCGATCACCTGCTTGGTGACGCGCACGAAGTCGCCCGCGGCCATGTCGGCTTCCCGCAGCACGGCGTCGAGACTGGTGCCGCTCGCCCACCGGTACATGGCCAACGCGAGGCCCGCCGACGGTGGCTGGCTGCCCGGTAACCTGTTGAGGCGCTCGAGGTCGTCGAGTTCGCTCCAGAGTGTGCCGGTGTGATCGAAGGCTTCACGGAAACGGCCCCGCGGAAGGTGACGCTCGCCGAGTTGGCCCTCCTCGCGCCGGGGTTCGTAGACCAGGGTGGTGGCCATGGCCGCGAGTGATGCCGGGTCCAATTCACTCCAGAGGCCGCGTCTGAGGGACTCGGCCACGAGCAGGTCGCGTTCCCCGTAGATTCGCCGCAGCATCCTTCCATTCGCATTGAGTGTCAGATCCCCAGCCGTGGTGACCTGGAGGTAGCCGAGGTGCGAGAGCACATCGGTCACCCTGTCGAATACTTTCGCGACCGCTCCGGTGCGGCTGCGGATCTGGGTCGTCAGCTGGTCGGTTTCTCGCTTCAGCTTCCACCATCGCTCGGCCCAGCGTGCGTGCTGCTCACGTTCGGGGCAGGCATGGCAGGGATGCTGTTTCATTCGCCGCCGCAGTTCGGTGAGCTGGCGCTGCCGACGGTCGCGCTCGGCGCGGCTGGAGGTGTCTGCCTTCGATTGGCCTTTGCGCTCAAGATCACCGAGTTCGCGACGGATGCCCGAGTATTCGGTGTAGTCGCCCAGATGGCACACCATCGAGGCGGCGTATCCTTCGAGCGACTGCTCCTGAGACCGAACCTTCCGAGCCAGGTCGATGACCGCCCTATCGGCCTGAAACTGGGCGAAACTGGATTCGAGGATCTCGCGAGTGCGCTCGCGCCCAAACTGGTCAATCAGGTTTACCGCCATATTGTAGGTCGGTTTGAAGCTCGAATTCAGAGGGTAGGTGCGCCGTGATGCCAGGGATGCCACGGCCTGCGGGTCCAGACCGTCAACCCACTGGATGACCGAGTGGCCTTCCACGTCGATTCCGCGGCGCCCGGCGCGACCGGTCAGCTGGGTGTACTCCCCCGGCGTGATGGGCACCCGGGCCTCGCCGTTGAATTTCTCGAGCTTCTCGAGCACCACGGTGCGCGCCGGCATGTTGATGCCCAGCGCCAGCGTCTCGGTCGCGAAGACGACCTTGACCAGCTTTTTCTGGAACAGCTCCTCAACGACCTCCTTGAAGGCGGGCAGAAGGCCTGCGTGGTGCGCCGCTACCCCTCGCTCGAGCCCGCTTAGCCATTCCCAGTACCCAAGAACGGCCAGGTCTTCGTCGAGCAGGGTGCGGCAGCGGTCCTCCACGATCGCCCTGATCTCGTTGCGCTCCTCGATGGTGGTCACCCTGATGCCGGCGCGAAGCACCTTCGCCACGGCCTGGTCGCAGCCAACCCTCGAGAAGATGAAGAATATCGCCGGTAACAGGTTCTTGCTGTCGAGCAGCTTCACCACGTCAGGCCGGTCCATGCGCATCGATTCGGGTCGCCCTCCCCGCGAATGGTTGCGACCGGCATCCTTCGATTGACGGGATGAGGTGGGTCGACCGCTCAACCGCGCCATCTGGGCGAGTTCGGGGTTCACTCGATGCGTTGCCGCAAGCCCGGACGAGTCGAAGAGGTCGACGAGTTTCGTGCGCATCAGGATGTGTTGATCGAGAGGTACTGGACGCTCCTCGGACACGATGACCTCGGTGTCGCCGCGCACAGCCTGCAGCCAGTCTCCAAACTCTTCAGCGTTCGAGACCGTGGCGCTCAACGAGACCATCGTCACGTGCTGCGGCAGGTGGATGATCACCTCCTCCCAGACGGCCCCGCGAAAGCGGTCGGCCAGGAAGTGCACCTCGTCCATCACGACGCAGGACAGGTTCTTGAGCAGGTCGGAGTCGGCGTAGAGCATGTTACGCAGGACCTCGGTGGTCATGACCACGATCCGGGCGTGGGAATTGATATTCGTGTCACCGGTGAGTAATCCGACGGCATCCTCACCGTATTCGGCCTGCAGCTCCTGGAATTTCTGGTTGCTGAGTGCCTTCATGGGGGCGGTGTAAAAAACCTTATCGCTGGGCTGTTGCATTGCCCGATAAATCGCAAACTCAGCGATGATGGTCTTGCCGGCGCCGGTGGGGGCAGCCACAAGCACGCTCTTGCCCTCTTCGACAACGGCACAGGCCGCGACCTGGTAGTTGTCGAGATCGAATCGTTGGGACGCCCGGAAGGCTTCGAGGATGGGAAGCCCTCGCTTTTTCGTCGCCGCGGCAAACCGTTCGGCCGGCGACAGGATCTGGTCGGTCACAGCGCGCTGGTGATCACAGTTCTGCCACCGGCACGCTGCTCGATGTCTGCACCTTTGCGGCCGTGCGGGCAACCGCGCGGTCGTGCACCCAGGCCACCCCAATTGCCGCGAAATACAGCGCCACCATGGGTATGGCCAGAAGGAACATCGACGCAATATCGACTGCTGGGGTCGCGATCGCACAGAACAGGGTGATGACGAGGATCGCCACTCGCCAGCCTTTGAGAATCGCCGCTGCCGACAGGATTCCGATGAAGTTGAGCAGCACGAGAAACACCGGGAGCACAAACCCCACTCCGACGGCCAGCACCAGTTTGATGATGAAGTCGTAGTAGTAGCGGGCATCCAGAACTATTGCGTCCTCCTTCGGAGTGAATGAGGCGAGCAACTCGACCATGTGGGGAAACAGCAGCCAGCCCGTGAACCCGCCGGCCAGGAACAGCGGAACAGCGGAGAAGAAGAACCCGAACGTGTAACGCTTCTCCCTGCCCGTCAGGCCAGGCACCAGGAACGCGAACACCTGGTACAGCCAGATGGGGCTTGCAATCAGGATCGCAACGGTCAATCCGATCTGAATGTGCAGGTCGAACGCGGCAGACACCGTGGTGTAGCTGATGGTCGCCGAGTGGTCTTCCGCGATCTTATTGATCGGGACGCGCATGCCGTCTTTGACGAAGTCGGTGAGACTCGTGAGCTGGAAGGGAAGCTGGAGCAGGCGTGACACGCCAGACCAATCGACGAACGCGACGACCGCGGCGACGAGGATGGCGGCCGCAGAGATCACGAGCCTTTTGCGGAGTTCGCGGAGGTGATCACCGAGCGACATACGCTCGTCGCGTGTGGTGCGCCACCGCCCTGTGCGGGTGGCCACCGTCGCTACGGCTTCGGCTTGGTGCTCTTGGCCGAGGTTGCGGCTGGGGCAGCACCCGTGGTGGCGCCGGCCGCGGTCGAGTCACCCTCGGCGTTTTCTACCGGCACATCGTTGCCGTTTTCATCTTTCATAGTCTTGACCTCGCTGCGGAAAATTCGCATCGACTGGCCGAGGCTCCGGGCGAGACCGGGAAGCTTGGGTGCACCGAATAATAACAACACGATCGCGAGGATGACGAGCAGGTGTGGCCATCCGAAAGCATTGCCAAACATAGGTACTCCTTTGCTGTGCGGGAAGTGATTCCAGTGTAACCGGCAATTGCGGCTCCGGCGCGGCTGGGCCGCGACGCTTAGCGTTTCTCCGGCTTGCTCCAACTGGACTGTGTCATCCCACGAGCCAGGTGAGCAGCCAACTCCCCACGCGATCACCGGTACCGCGTTGCCCCGGCCTCGGCCCATCCCTCGACGACAGCGCGCGCTTCCGCGGGTGCCACCACGGTCGCAACACCGGGCATCCGCGCGATCAGCCGCTTGAGACCGTGGTAGTGCGAAACCCGGACATTCGTGCGCATCAGCCCATCGTGTTCGGAGCTCACTGTTCCTTCCGGAATATAGTCGGCAAGCAGGGGAATCGCGGCCACGGCAACATCGATCGTGACAATCAGATCGTTTGCTGAGCCCTCAAACAGGGTGTCAGGAAGGGTGACATCCCGCGCCTCGTGGGTGATGGGCTCAGTGGTGATTGCGGGGGTCGACATGCGATCCAGCCGGAAGGTCCGCACCGCCTCGCGCCCGTGGTCCCAGCCTCGCAGGTACCAGTCTGCATCGATCGACTCGACCCGTAACGGATCGATCTCGCGTCTCTCGCCCTGACCCTGCGAATTGAGGTAGTCGAATTCCAGTCGAACACCTTTCTGCACAGACTCGCGGATAAGGGCAAGGGTGCTGTCGGTTTCGCTCGCTTCAACGCCGACCGGGCTGGGGGCTGAGGATGCGCCACGCGCCAGCTTCGAATTTAGACTCGCGATGGCGTCGCGATCCGCGTGCTCGGGAAGTGACGAGAGATACTGTAGCCCCGCGATCAGGGCCGCCGCCTCACGGGCGGAAAAACGTGGTGACTCATCTATTGCGACGAGATTTGTCAGAACAATCTCATCGTTCTCCTCGAACGTATCCCAGGCGATATCGAACAGGTCTCCGTGCTGGTAGGTGGCTGTCTCGCCCGGGATTCCCGACACACCGATCAGGCGCACGGCCTCCCGTATCTGATCCTCGGGAACGCCGAAATGTACGGCCGCCTCGGCGACGCTCACCCGGTCATGATCCATCAGGTACGGCACGAGCGACAGCAGGAACGCCAGTTTGTCCTGTGCCAGCCTCGGGATGTTTGGCCTAGCCATGATCGGCCGCCGTTCGCTCGAGGCGCGCGCGAACGGCGTCGCGGAGATCAGGTGGAGAAACCACGAGGGCTTCCGGCCCGTAGCCTGCCAACTCGTCGGCGAAGATGTTCAGATCTGAGTAATGCAGGTTCAGGATGCCTGGCCTCGCGACGCTCGCTCCTCTCCGCTTGCCCAGCCGGGTCGCGGCATCCGTGCCCGGCTCCACCTCAACGACGGCCGTGTTCGAGTTCCATACCGCCTCGAGTTCGGACAGCGCGATGTCGGCCTGTCCGGGCGGCGGAGCATCAAATGTGCTGGTGAGAGTGGTGACCTGAGTCACAATCCGGCGCAGCAGGAACGTCTTTGTTGTCGCGGATTCGGGCTCGTGGGCGTAGAGGTGCCAGCGGCCCTGGTGCTGCACGAGCGCGAGCGGGGCGACAGAACGCACCCTGGACTCCCTTTCGCCGGGTTTTAGGTACCCAAACCGAACGTGCTGGTGCCGTTCGAGAGCTGTGCTGAGCGGGTCGAAGGCAGCCTCGCGCACCCGCACCCTGGGCGCGTAGCCGACAACGGGCTCAATCGTGGTCACACCGAGGGAGCGCAACTTCACAATGGCGCGCCGTGATTCGGCCGAGAGCGAGCCCTCGCGCCACACCATCGCCGCGAGGGTCAGCAGCGTCGTCTCCTCCGGCGAGAACCGGATGTCGGTGGGTAGCTCATATGCCCCTCGCGGGATGCGATACCTGAGGTTGTGGTTGTCGCCGGCGTGCCCGGGGCTGTCGATGGTTTCGAGTGGCACGCCGAGGTCGCGGATATCGTCTTTATCGCGTTCAAACTGGCGCTCGAGGTTTGCGTTGTCACCGCTTCGAGAGAACCTCTGGCGGTAGCCCTGCACGGTGGAGAGGATGTCGGTTTTTGTCAGCCCGGCGTCGGTGGCGAGCAGCGCGAGGACGAGGCTGAAAAGTCGTTCTTCAGCGGGAATCCTTGATGCTGCGCTGGGGACTGCCACGAGAGAGTACTACTCGATTCCGAGCACGTCGAAGACGAAGACCATGGTTGAGCCGGCCGGCACCGAGGCGGGAGCCGTGCCTTCGCTGTAGCCGAACTTCGGTGGAATCGAGACGATGACCTGCGAGCCGACCCGCTGACCTATGAGTGCCTTTGCGAACCCGGGAACCAGTCCGCCGCCGCTGTCATCGAGGGGTGCCGCCGTGAGCAACACGGGGGTATTACGCTCCCAGGTCGAATCGAATACCTCCTGCGTCTCCCAGATCACTCCGGTGTAGTTCAGCACGACGCTGTCACCCTCCCTGACTTTGGCGCCGGCGCCGACCTTGAGTTCTTCGATCTTCAGGTCGGATGGTGCACGGGGATCCGCGAAGGTGAAGCCAGGTCGGCCGTCGGGCGCGAGCACGATCGAGGGCAGGCCAGCCCCGGGAATCTGGTCGGCGCCATTGGCCCTTCCGAGGTAGACCGACTGAACATCCACCACCAGCACAACCGTGTCATCCTTGGTGACGGCCAGGCCGTTTTGTTGGATGGCCCCGTCACCGATGAGGTCACCCGCAGTGCCTACCGCTGCGACACGCGAACCGACCCTGGCACACTGCGCAATCGCGCCAAAGGCCGGCTCAGTCTCGACAGCGGCGATCACAAGGCCTGGTTCGCCGTACTTCGTGGAGATGAGCGATTCGCCGGTCTTGCCGTTGTAGATGGTGAGCTGCATCACCGTCGTTGCGCCCGGCGCCACTCGCTTGCCGGTGCCACTTCCCTCGGAGAGAACGGCGACCTGGCTCGCGCCACCCGCGACAATCGGTGTCGGGAACGTGGCCCGGGGATCGTTGCCGAAGGTGCCGTCTGCGCTTATAAGTTCGGCATTCGACCCGATGGCGCGGGCCGGGGTGCACCCGTCTGTGGAGGCTACGCCAGCCGAGCAAGCCGAGAGGGAGACGAGTAGGCCCGCGGTCATGATCAGAGCAGGAAGCTTGCGCACGAGAACTCTCATTTCTTTGCCGCGCACTATCGCCCGGCTACCCGATCACTCTACTGGTCGGCCGCGGAGGTTCCGGCGGCCGCGCGGGCAGCAGCCTGGGCATCGCGAGCGGTCCTGCGCAGTCGCTTGGCGCTGGATGTTCGCTCCCCCAGTGCTCCGGGAGTCCACACTTCTACGTCCTCATCAGAAAAATCAGACTTCGACGCGCGACGCTTGAGTTCGGGCAGGACCGCGCCGGGAGCCAGCCTGCGTGCGGTCATCAGGAAACCCGTGTGGCCGATCATCCTGTGGTCTGGGCGCACCGCGAGACCCTCGACATGCCAGGTACGCACCATCGTTTCGCTGGGTTGGGGTTCGGTGAAGGCGCCGGTCTCGCGAATGGCTTCGGCCACACGGGAGAGTTGGGTGACTGTGGCGATGTAGCAGATCAGCACGCCGCCGGGGGTCAGGGCATCCGCACACTCTTCAAGGCACTCCCAGGGGGCAAGCATGTCGAGCACGATCCTGTCGATGCTGCCAGCCGACACCGTGGTGGGCATGGCCTCCTGGAGGTCGCCCACCGTGACCGTCCAGTTTGACGGCTCGGCACCGAGAAATGCTTCCACGTTGGCCTTCGCCACGGTAGCGAATTCATCGCGACGCTCGAACGAATGAAGGGCGCCGGTGGCGCCGATCGCGCGTAGCAGCCACAGCGAGAGGGCACCCGAGCCGACACCCGCCTCGACGACCGTGGCACCAGGGAAGATGTCGGCCTGCGCCAGGATCTGCGCAGCATCTTTCGGATAGATGATCGCGGCTCCGCGCGGCATGGACATTACGAAGTCGGTGAGTAGCGGCCGCATCGCGAGGTACTGCACGCCACTCGTCGACTCAACCACCGAGGCATCCGGCTGCCCGATGATCGTGTCGTGGCTGAGGACGCCTCGGTGGCTGTGGAACGAACCTCCGCGCTCGAGGGTGACGGTGTTCAGGTTGCCTTTGGGCCCGGTGAGCTGCACGCGGTCGCCCACACGGAATGGTCCGCTCTGGCGGCGGAATCCTTCGCTCATCGTGCACCCTCGACCGAAAATACCGCGCAGAGATCGTTGACGGTTCGTTTCGCCAGGGTCGGCCACAGAGCGTCGGCCGGTGATCCGTCGAGGGCGATCATGAAGGGCACACCAACGACTACTGCTCCCGCGGCATTCGCCGAGGCGATTCCGGGGGGCGAATCCTCGATGGCGAGACACCGGGTGATGTCGACACCGAGCAACTCGGCGCTACGAAGGTATGCCTCCGGATGCGGCTTGCTGTGGGTCACATCGTCGCCAGACACCACCGCGTCGAACCCGACGAAGCCGAGTCGATCGGCGACGTGGTGCGCCATCCTGCTCACCGACATCGTGACGAGTGCGGTGGGGATGCCTGTCTCGCGCAGCTCTGAGAGCAGCTCGCGTGCTCCGGGACGCCACGGGATGCCGAATTCCACCAATTGCTCGAGCACGCGGTCGGTGAGCTTATCGATGATCTCGACCTCGGTGAGGGCGACACCCTTGGCCTGCATGACCTGGGCTGAGCGCCACAGGCCGGAGCCGACGAGCTCGAGGGCCTCGTCATGGGTCCATGTTCCACCGAACGATTCGATCAACTCGGTTTCGGCGGAAATCCAGTACGGCTCGGTGTTGACGAGGGTGCCGTCCATGTCCCACAGGACGGCGGCAGGAGTGGTGTGAGTCACAACGGACCATCGTAGTTCTATCCTTGAGTGCGGCCCGCTCACATGATCCGGGCGAGGGAGGACACCTGTGACTGGCATCCAGTTCGGTAGCGGTCGACTGCTTGTCGTCGCGTTCGAGGGCTGGAACGACGCCGGCGAGGCGGCGAGTGGCGCAGTTCGGGCACTTAAGGAACTGCTCGACCTCTACCCCATCGCCGAAGTAGATCCGGAGGATTACTTCGACTACCAGTTCAATCGACCCTCAGTGGCTGCCGATGACGACGGCAACCGCCAGCTGGTCTGGCCCAGCGTAACGGTGTACGGCCCCACGCGGCCCCACAGCGGACCGGCGGTCGGGATCGCGGACGATGCCGAGTTGTCGATTAGCGCAGCGAACGGTTCCAACATCTACCTGCTGCTCGGCACCGAGCCGTCCCGAGGCTGGAAGACCTTCACCCGGGAGATCCTCGATGCGATCGAGACCAATGAAATCTCGTCGATCGTCTTCCTGGGCGCGATGCTGGCCGACGTGCCGCACTCTCGCCCCATCTCGGTGTTCACCAGCAGTGAGAATGCCGCCGTGCGCACTCAATTGTCCATCGAGCGCAGTGGCTACGAAGGGCCGGTAGGAATCCTCTCCGTCCTGGGTGATGCCGCCGAGAAGGCGGGCATTACGACACTGTCGATCTGGGCATCCGTGCCGCACTACGTTCACAATGCTCCGTCGCCCAAAGCGACCCTCGCCATCCTTGACAAGCTCGAAGAGATTGTGGATGTCGTCATCCCGCGTGGCGACCTCGTGACCGAGGCCCAGGCCTGGGAGACCGGGATCGATGCGCTCGCCGGCGACGACGACGACATGGCGTCGTACATTGAACAGCTCGAGCAGGCACGAGACACCGTCGATTCTCCCGAGGCAAGCGGTGAGGCGATCGCGCAGGAGTTCGAGAGATACCTGCGTCGCGGGGGCGACAAACCCGGCGAGGGTACCGCTGGCGAAGAGCCCTGGCGCCCGAAGGAGTAGCGGTTATCCGCCGCGTGTTCGACTGATCCGGTAGCGCGGTGGATTAGTGCAGCGAGACTCCCAGCAGCGCGTGGATCGCGTCGAGGTCAACCCCGGTCGGCGATGCGCCGGAGGCCGCGCGGGTATCGACGGCAGCGAGCGCGGCGGGTGTTGCGAGGTCGCGGGCCAGGGCATCCCGAAGCTCTGCGAGAAGTTCGGAACCGGTGCCGGACGCATCCAGGCCTCCCGCCCAACCGATCCAGGAAGCGAGTCGTGCCACGGCGGTGGTGAGAACCTCGTCCGTCCACTCCCAGTCACCTCGATAGTGATGGGAGAGGATAGCGAGCCGAATGGCGCGGGGGTCGACACCGGCGGTGACCAGTGCCGAAACGAACACGAGGTTACCGAGCGATTTACTCATTTTCTCACCGCGGTAGCTGACCAGCCCGGCGTGCACGTGCGACTGCGCGTGGCGGCGCCCGGTGAGTGCGGCGGTATGACCGGCGGTGAACTCGTGATGAGGAAAAATGAGGTCCCGCCCTCCTCCCGCGACGGTCACCGGGATGTCGAGGAACTCCTGCACGATGACCGAGCACTCGATGTGCCATCCGGGGCGACCGTCTCCCAGCTCGCTTGGCCAGGAGGGTTCGCCCGGTCGCGCGCCGATCCACAGAACGGGATCGAGCGGGTCACGTTTGCCCTCG
>NZ_JANLVV010000272.1:0-4309 GCF_031364185.1 Salinibacterium sp.
GCGACTTTGATACGGTTCTCGACTCCCGCCGAGCGTACCTGCGGGTGGGGCGCGAGCGGCTCGAGCGGCTGCTGCGCGAGCGGCTGCCCGAGTGGAGCGTTCCGCACGCGGGCGGCGGCTTGACGACCTGGGTCAACCTCGGGTATCCGGTCAGCTCTCAGCTGGCGCTCGCCGCGCGCAACGAGGGCCTGATCATTGCGGCCGGCCCGCGCTTCGGCGTTGACGGCGCCTTCGAACGGTTCCTGCGCATCCCGTTCTCCTACTCGGCCGAGGAAACTGAAAGAGGGGTGGATGCCCTCGCACGGGCCTGGGCGTCGGTGGGCCGTCATCCCATGGCCGAGCCCGCGCACGACTTCGCCTCGAGTGTGGTCTGACCTGTGTAGTGGCCCAATAATCCACCGGGAGTGCGCGTTTCCCGCGGCGCGCGGGGATAATTCATTACGGGCAGTGGCGTGCTCACGCCGTCACCAGTAGCCCACAGCAGCAGAGAGTATCCCCGTGCATCTTTTCTCCGTCTTCAGCCTGCGCAACCGCGCGCTTATTGCGCTCGTCACCATCGTGATCGGGGTGTTCGGCGGCATCTCGCTGACCTCGCTGAAGCAGGAGCTCATCCCGAGCCTCTCGCTGCCGCAGATCTTTATCATCACGAGCTACCCCGGAGCATCCCCGGCCGTGGTTGACAAGGATGTGTCGACGCCGATTGAGGCGGCCATCCAGGGCGTCGCGGGTCTTGAGTCCAGCAGCTCGACGTCGAGTGCCAACGTCTCCAGCATCACGGCGGCGTTCACCTACGGCACCAATATCGCCACGGCGGAGCAGAAGGTCCAGCTTGCGATCAACCGGCTCTCGACCCTGCCCGATGGCGCCGAGACGCAGGTGCTGACCTTCAACTTCTCTGACCTGCCGGTCATCCAGATCGCCGTGTCCAGCGACATGAACACCGACGACCTGTCGGCGAAGCTCGAGAACTCGACGATCGTCGACCTCAAGAAGCTCGACGACGTGAGCGATGTAAGTCTCCTTGGTACCACCGCTCAGCGACTGGTGATCACGCCGAACCAGGATGCGCTGCGCGAGCGCGGCCTCTCCACGCAGGCGATCCGCGACGCGCTCGACGACAACGGCGTGCTGCTGCCGGCCGGCCAGATCACCGAAGACGAGAAGACGCTCACCGTGCAGGCCGGCGCACGCATCACCTCCACCGACCTGATGGCGGCGCTTCCGCTGCTGGGTGGCAGCACCGGCGCACTGGTCAGGATGTCGGATGTCGCCACCGTCGCCCTCGCCAGCGACCCGGTCACGGGCATCTCCCGGATCAATGGCGAGCCTGCGCTGACCATCGCGATCACCAAGACTCCGGCCGGCAACACGGTGTCGGTGTCGCAGGACGTGCGCGACCTCATCCCGGATCTGGAAAAGGCCCTCGGCCAAAACACGACATTTACGATCGCGTTCGACCAGGCGCCGTTCATCGAAGAGTCGATCAATTCGCTCGCCACCGAGGGGCTGCTGGGGCTCGCCTTCGCCGTCATCGTGATCCTGCTGTTCCTGCTCTCGGTACGGTCGACGCTCGTGACCGCGATCTCGATCCCCGCCTCGGTGCTGATTACTTTTATCGGCATGCAGGCGGCCGGCTACACCCTGAACGTCATTACCCTGGGGGCGCTCACCATCGCCATCGGACGCGTGGTGGATGACTCCATCGTCGTCATCGAGAACATCAAGAGGCACATCGGGCTGGGGGAGGAGAAGCTCCCGGCCATCCTCACGGCGGTAAAGGAGGTCGCCGGGGCGGTCACGGCATCGACCGCCACCACGGTCGCCGTCTTCCTGCCGATCACTCTCGTGGGCGACATCACCGGCGAGCTGTTCAGGCCGTTCGCGCTGACGGTCACCATCGCGCTTGCCGCATCCCTCTTCGTCTCGCTCACCATCGTGCCGGTACTCGCCTACTGGTTCCTGGGCAGCAAACAGCCTCATAAACACGCCGGACTTATGGCGGTGGATGGCCGAGCCAACGAGGAGCGTGAAACACCGTCGCGACTGCAGAAGGGCTACCTACCCGTGCTGGCCTTCACGCTGAAGCGGCCCGTCGCGGTCATTCTCGCGGCGGTGCTGCTCCTCGGCGGAACCGCTGCCCTGCTGCCCTTCATGAAGACCAACTTCATCGGCGACAGTGGCCAGAACACCCTGACTGTTCGTCAGACCCTCCCGCTCGGGGCAAGCCTTGACGCTCGAGACAAGGCGGCCATGAAGGTTGAGTCCGTGTTGCAGGACGTCGCCGGGGTCGAGACCGTGCAGCTTTCGATCGGCTCGAGCGGAAATAATCTGCGCTCGGTTTTCACCGGTTCCGGCAGCTCCACCTTCTCACTGACGACCGATCCGACCGTCGACCAGGTGAAACTCCAGGCCGATGTGCGCGCCGCCGTCGCCGGGGTCGATAACGCTGGCGAGATCACGCTTGCCGCCGCGGGCGGTGGATTCGCGTCATCCAACATCGAAGTGAACATTACGGCCACCAGCGAAGCCGAATTGCGAGACGCCGCAGACGCCGTCCTGGCGGCCGTCAAGGATCTCGATGTCGTGGCGGAGGCATCCAGCAACCTGTCGAACAATCAGCCCTTCATCGCCATCACCGTCGACCGCGACAAAGCCGCCGAGGCTGGGCTGAGCGAGATCGCGGTGGGCGGAATCGTGACGGCGGCGATGAACCCGTCGTCGGTCGGATCCGTGGTGATCGACGAGAAAACGCTGTCGATCTACATCCTCAACGACAGCGCGCCAACCACGGTGCAGCAACTGCGAGACTTCACCATTCCGACGGCCACCGGTCTCGTGCCGCTCTCAGACCTGGCGGCCGTCGACCAGCAGAATGGCCCAGCATCCATCACCGCCATCAAGGGCGTGCGCAGCGCTACGGTCAGCGTTACGCCCAACAGCAACGACGTCGGCACCGCGTCGGCGGCCGTGTCGACTGCGGTGAAGGATGCCACGCTGCCGGCCGGTGCCGATGCCGCACTCGGTGGCGTCACCTCCCAGCAGGGCGACGCCTTCAGCCAGCTCGGGCTCGCGCTGCTGGTCGCCATCCTGATTGTCTATGTGGTGATGGTGGCCACGTTCAAGAGTCTCCGCCAGCCCCTGCTGCTGCTCGTGTCTGTGCCGTTCGCCGCGACCGGTGCGATCGCGCTTCAGGTGATTTCGGGCATTCCGCTCGGCGTCGCATCCCTGATCGGCGTGCTGATGCTGATCGGAATCGTCGTCACCAACGCGATCGTGCTGGTCGACCTGATCAACCAATACCGCACCCGAGGCATGAAGGTTCGTGAGGCGATCATGCAGGGCGCCTCACGCCGACTGCGGCCCATCCTGATGACCGCGACCGCGACGATCTTCGCGCTGCTGCCGCTCGGAATCGGGCTGACCGGCAACGGTGGCTTTATCTCGCAGCCGCTCGCAATCATCGTGATCGGCGGGCTAGTGTCATCGACCCTGCTCACGCTGGTTGTGTTGCCGGTGCTCTACTACCTGGTGGAGGGTGCGAAGGAGCGCCGTGAGGATAGGCGCGCGGCGCGCGCGGCATCGGAACCGGTCACTGCCGCGTAGCGAGGCCGCGGCGCGGTCTCGTGTGCCGAGCGCGGCCGTTCGGCGTGAGCGCGGCCGTGCGCACGACCGCGGTCACGCCGAATCGCCGCGCTCGCGGTGACAGCTTTAGCTCCATGCAGACGCTCGACTGTGAACCGACATATCCACCGAAGCGCGGGATGTGCCGGTAGCCGCGCTTCTCGTACAGCGCGATCGCGGCGTCAGACAGGTTACCTGTTTCGAGTTGGATGACGCGCGCCGAGGCATCCCGAGCATGCTTCTCGACGGCGTCGAGGAGGTTACCTGCAGGCCCGACGCCCCGGGCATCCTCGCTGACGAAAAGCCTCTTCAGCTCGGGATGCTCGCCACTGACCACGAGCGACGCCATGCCGACCGCAATCCCACCACGGCGCGCGACTCATACGGTCACGCCGGGGCTCTCGAGCTCGCCGATGTCGAGCATGAAGCATTCGTCAGCGGGGTAAAGGGCGCGCGCGAACTTTTCGCCGGCGCGCAGCATCGCCTCGACCTCGGGTTGGCGGGCGGGTTCGATCGCGATGGGCACGCCGCCAGTCTGCCAGCCGAGCACGGCCGCGCCCCGCTGCCGCCGCCCACCCCTTCCCGCTCCCGTCGCCCCCTCCCGCCGTTCCCACCCGTCCGTTTCCCCTCCCGCCCGTTCCCACGCCTCCCCCCGTTCCCACCCAGTCCGGCCCACGTCCCCCCGTTC
>NZ_JANLVV010000287.1:0-5369 GCF_031364185.1 Salinibacterium sp.
GACCATCCGATTGCGCGCTCATGGGCTTACGAGCGACCATTCGACATCCGACATATTCCCTCGCCGATATATCTTTCGGTAGACGGCGCCCATGTGCCGCACCAGGCGGTGTGGTTGAAGGCCATCGGGCCGATGCCAGACGATGAGAACCTGCATCGAGCTGCGCTCGTGTTCGCGAGCGACTTCACCATCCAGGAGTCAGTTATTCGTCGGCACGGTCTCGCCTGGGCCACGCCCGGCCTGAAAGTCGCCAGTCTTGACCATGCGATGTGGCTGCACAGGTTCGGCCGGGTTGACGAGTGGATGCTCTACGCCCAGGAGTCCCCGAACGCCATTGGTGGTCGTGGTCTCGCGCAGGGTCGCATCTATAGCCGCGACGGCATACTGCTCGCCAGTGTCGCGCAGGAGATCACCGTGCGGGTGCCATCAGGCAACTGATTCAGCGGTGACGAAAGTCGGGGTCGCGCTTCTCCACAAAGGCGGCCATGCCTTCCTTTTGGTCGTCGAGCGCGAAAAGCGAATGGAAGACGCGGCGCTCGAATCGCACGCCCTCGGCGAGCGCAACTTCGAATGAGCGGTTCACGGCCTCCTTCGCCAGAATCACGACGGGGAGAGATTTGCCAGAGATCTCCGCAGCGATTGCGGCGACCTCCTCACCCAGCCGGCCCGCCGGCACGACCCGCGCCACGAGCCCTGTCCGCTCAGCCTCGTCGGCGTCAATCCGGCGACCGGTGAGAATCAGGTCCATCGCCTTGGCTTTGCCAATCGCCCTCGTGAGCCGCTGGGATCCGCCGATCCCGGGGATCACACCCAGTTTGATCTCGGGCTGGCCGAACTGTGCGGTGTCGGCCGCGACGATGAAGTCGCACATCATCGCCAGTTCGCAGCCGCCACCGAGGGCGTAGCCGGCGACGGCAGCGATGATGGGCTTGCGCACTCGTGCCAGGGCATCCCACTCTGAGAACCAATCTGACTCGAGCACGTCTGCGTAACCATTCGACATCATTTCCTTGATGTCGGCACCAGCAGCGAACGCTTTCGCCGACCCGGTAATGACGATCACAGAGATGCCGGGATCCCGGTCGAAGCCCTGCACCGCGGCAACCACCTCGCGCATGAGTGCGAGGTTCAGCGCGTTGAGTGCCTTCGGCCGGTCTAGCGTGATGGTGGCGACCCGCTGCAGCGTCGCGACCTGGATCGTCTCGTAGTCGGTCATGCGGATTCCTTCGTTGATCGTTCGCGGATCACGTCGATGATGGCGGAGAAGTCCAGACCCCCACCGCCGTCGGCGGCGAACTGGCGATAGATTGCCTCGGCGAGTCGCCCGATGTCTGCCTCGACCCCGGTTGACTCGAGAGCTTCGACGGCAAGCCCCAGGTCTTTCGCCATCAGGGCTCCCGCAAACCCAGGCTGGAACTCGCGATTAGCCGGGCTGGTGGCAACGGGTCCCGGCACCGGGCAATTGGTCGTCAATGCCCAACACTGCCCGGATGCCGTGGAGGCGACATCGAATAGTGCCTGGTTCGTCAGCCCGAGTTTCTCCCCCAGCACGAACGCTTCGCTGACGGCGATCATCGCGCTGCCGAGAATCAGGTTGTTGCAGATCTTTGCGGCCTGGCCGTTGCCCGGGGCGCCGCAGTGCACGATCCTGGACCCCATCGATGACAGGAACGGTTCACTCAACTCGAAGTCGGCAACCGCGCCACCCACCATGAAGGTCAGGGTCGCCGCCGTTGCTCCCACTACCCCGCCGGAGACCGGCGCATCCACGCTGCGCATGCCCGCCGCTTCGGCCAGTTGGTGGGCTCTGCGCGCGTCATCCACCGAAATGGTCGACGACTCGATGAACAGGGCGCCAGGCCGAGCCGAATCAAGAAGACCGGCCTCAGCGCCCAGCCCCTCGTAGGCCGCGAGCACATGACGGCCACTGGGCAGCATCGTGATGATGACGTCGGCCTGCGCGACGGCCTCTGACGCGGTGGCGGCGATAGTCACTCCTGACGCGGCGGCGGCCTCGAGCGCGGCCGGCACCAGGTCGAAGCCGGTGACCCGGTGACCTGCGACGACGAGGTTGGCTGCCATCGGCCCGCCCATATTGCCGAGGCCGATGAAGGCGATGTTTGTCATGGTGCTCTTCTTTCTAGTCGGAGGTCGCCACCGGGTGCCGGTGCAAAGAACGACTCGACCAATGATTCACTGACGTCGTCGATCGACGCCGGATTCCACTTCGGATTCCGGTCTTTATCTATGACCTGCGCACGAACGCCCTCCGCGAAGTCGGCCGACCGCAGGCAGTGCACCGACACCCGGAACTCCTGCTCAAGCACGGTCTCGAGGTCGGCAAGCGAACGGGCTCGGCGAAGGGCCGCGAGCGTAACCTTCACCGCCGTCGGGGACTTTGTGGCGATCACCCGGGCTGCGTCGGCCCCGGCCCCCTCTCTCAGGCGACCCATGATCCCGGAAAGATCATCCGTCGAGTAGGCGGCGTCGATCCACTGCCGGTCCGCTGCGAGAGTGGATGCCCCGGGGTCGCCGGTCACGCCAACAATGGCCGCAGCCACCCCGGCTTCTCCCTCCACCTCCGCCAGGGCGTCGAGCAGGCCCTCGACCTCCCGCCTCGGCACAAAGTAATCTGCGAATCCCACCGCCATGGCATCCGCGGCACCGACAGAGCCCGCCGTGAGAGCGAGGTGGGTTCCGAGCTCTCCCGGTGCTCGCGACAACAGGTAGGTACCCCCGACATCGGGCACGAAGCCGATCGTTGTTTCGGGAAGCCCCACCGAGGAGGTCTCGGTCACAATCCTGTGTGCGGCATGGGCCGAGAGTCCGATGCCTCCACCGAGCACGATCCCATCCATCACGGCGACGAACGGCTTAGGGTAGCGAGCGATGGTGGCGTTGAGGGCGTACTCCTCCCGCCAGAACTGTGCGGATGATTCACCGCCGCCTGTGGCATCCCGATAGATCGAGACGATGTCGCCACCCGCGCAGAGCCCCCGATCGCCGCTGCCGACCAGTGCGACAACCGCGATGGCGGGGTCGGCGGCCCACCGGTCGAGTTGGCGCTGGATGAGCGTCACCATCTCGAAGTTGAGGGCGTTAATCGCCCTGGGCCGGTTGAGTGTGATGAGGCCGAGTCGGCCGTGCCTATCGAACAGCACGGGATCGCTCGTGGTCACCGGGCTCGCCGCGTCATTGCTCATAATGCCCCACTCCATCATGGCTGGCCGGTGCGAACAAGGGCAACGCGACCACCCACGGTGACGTTATGCCCGTGATCGGCGGGAGAATTCCACCGGCTCTTCGGTGAAATCGGCCCAGGCGACGCGGAACGACGGGGGTATCCGCGTGGGGCGACCGTCGGCCGCTGTCACCGTGACCAGGGTGACGGCTGCTCGTGCGTACAGCACGCGCGGTGCCACTCCGGTGGGCGAGAACAGTTCGAAACTCATGTCGACGCTGGCCCCGCCAATCGCCCCGAACCACACCTCAATGTCGATCGGCTGGCGCAGGTACGGCATTTGGGCGAGGTACTCCGCTTCCAGCCTGGCGACCACCGTCCAGGTGTCGTCAGTGCCAGGATCAAGTACCGCCGTCGGCAGGTCGTCTGCCTGGCTGCCGCTTCTCCACAGCACTCGAACCCGGGCCTCCTCAATTAGTCGAAGGATCTCGACGTTGTTGACGTGCCCATACGCATCCATGTCTCCCCACCGCGCAGCGATCGGAACATTCAGGCGCGCGATGACTAGTCCCTGGTGAGCTTGCGGTACGCGCTGCGATGTGGCTTCGCGGCATCCGGGCCCAGTCGTTCGATCTTGTTCTCTTCATACGATTCGAAGTTGCCCTCGAACCAGTACCAGTTGGATGGGTCGTCATCGGTGCCCTCATAGGCGAGGATGTGCGTGGCGATGCGGTCGAGGAACCACCGATCGTGGGTGATGACCACCGCACAACCGGGGAACTCGAGCAGCGCATTCTCGAGGGAGCCCAGCGTCTCGACGTCGAGGTCGTTAGTGGGTTCGTCGAGCAGCAGCAGATTTCCGCCCTGCTTGAGCGTGAGCGCGAGATTCAGCCTGTTGCGCTCGCCTCCCGACAACACTCCGGCCTTCTTTTGCTGGTCGGGCCCCTTGAAGCCAAATTGGGAGACGTAGCCACGCGACGGGATCTCGGTCTTACCGACCTGGATGTAGTCCTGGCCATCCGAGACGACCTCCCAGAGCGTCTTATTCGGGTCGATGCCGCCGCGGTCCTGGTCGACGTAGGAGATATCGACCGTCTCGCCGATCTTCAGGTCACCACCGTCGAGAGGCTCGAGCCCTGTGATTGTTTTGAACATCGTGGTCTTGCCGACACCATTCGGGCCGATCACTCCCACGATGCCGTTGCGGGGCAGCGTGAAGCTGAGGTTGTCGATGAGCACCCGCTCACCAAAACCTTTCTTGAGTTTCTTCGCGTCGATGACCTGCGCGCCGAGCCTCGGACCCACAGGAATGACCAGCTCTTCGAAATCGAGTTTTCTGGTCTTCTCGGCTTCGTTTGCCATCTCTTCGTAGCGGGCCAGTCGCGCCTTCGACTTCACCTGGCGGCCCTTGGCATTGCTTCGCACCCACTCGAGCTCGGACGAGAGACGCTTCGCCAGCTTCGCGTCTTTCTTACCCTGCACCTCGAGGCGGGCGCCCTTCTTCTCGAGGTAAGTGGAGTAGTTGCCCTCGTACGGATACAGGTGACCGCGGTCAACCTCGGCGATCCACTCCGCGACATGATCGAGGAAGTATCGATCATGAGTGACGGCGAGCACGGCACCGTGGTACTTCGCCAAATGCTGCTCGAGCCACAGCACGCTCTCTGCGTCGAGATGGTTGGTGGGTTCGTCAAGCAGGAGCAGGTCGGGCTTCTGCAGCAACAGCTTGGTGAGCGCGACGCGGCGTTTCTCTCCACCGGAAAGTTTATTGACGGCCGAGTCTCCCGGCGGCGTGCGCAGCGCATCCATCGCCTGCTCAAGCTGGGACTCGAGATCCCACGCGTCTGCCGCATCGATCTCTTCCTGCAGCGAACCCATCTCGGAGAGCAGCGCATCGAAATCGGCGTCGGGTTCTGCCATCTCAAGACCGATGGCGGAATGTCGATCAACCTTGTCTTTGATGGCGCGAACGCCATCCTGCACGTTTTCGAGGACAGTCTTGGTTTCGTCGAGTTCGGGCTCTTGCATCAGGATGCCGACACTGAAGCCCGGGCTCAGCCTCGCTTCGCCGTTACTGGGTGTGTCGAGACCCGCCATGATCTTGAGGATCGTGGATTTACCGGCGCCGTTCGGGCCGACGACGCCAATTTTCGCGCCGGGGAGAAACGACATGGTGACGTCGTCAAGG
>NZ_JANLVV010000312.1:0-6994 GCF_031364185.1 Salinibacterium sp.
CGGCCACGGGCTGCTACATGTGGGGTATCCGCCCTTGCTCCCCCGCATGCTGAATGAGGGCGGCCGGCCGCTCCATGACCTGCTCGCGCGGGCGCGTGCCGCCCATGTCACGTCCTCGCTCGACCTTGCCGTCGTCGACCCACGCTCTGCCGTCGGAGCGCTCGACTGGTCGGGCATCCTGGCGCTGGCTCTGTCCGAGACGGATATCGCGACTCCCAGCCTTGATGACCTCACGTCGGCCCTTCGAATCGCGGAGCCGTACTCACCCGCCCTCGTAGATCGGCTGGCTGACCGACTGCTTGCCGAGGGTGCCGCTGTCGTTGCTCTCTCGGCGGGGCGTCACGGCCTGCTCGTGAAAACTGCGAGCACGGCGCGACTTCGAGAGGGCGGAGCAGCGCTTGCGCCCCACGCCGAGGCATGGAGTGACCGCACCCTGCACGTGCAACCTCGACGGGTCGTGAACCCGGTGACCACCAACGGTGCCGGTGATGCAAGCACCGCTGGCCTGCTGTTCGCGCTTTCACGCGGGGCGACACTGGAGCAGGCCGCATCCCTCGCGAACGCGTGCTCGGCGGTGGTGATGAGCGGAATCCGCCCGACCCCGTCAGCGATACTGTCGCTCGATTCCACGCTGGCTCCCTTGTTCATCCCCGGCGCAGCCGCATGAGCGGAACCGCGGTGGGGCCGATACTGCTCCCCTCCAACCAACCGCCCGCGCGTTTCTATCGGGGTGGCAGGCGCATCTCCGAATTTCGCCATGAGCTGCCGTCGCCTCCGAATACTCCCGAGGATTGGGTGGGGTCGACCACGAGCGTGCGGGGTAATGCACCGGTCGGAATGACAAGACTCGGGGATGGCACGCTGCTCGCCGATGCGATCGCCAGCGACCCAAAATCCTGGCTTGGCTCGGATCACGTGGCGCGGTTTGGCATCGACACCATGCTGCTGGTCAAGCTGCTCGACGCGGGCCAGCGGCTCCCGGTGCACGCGCATCCTGATGCCAGCTTCGCCGCGCGCCACATTGCTGCGACGCACGGTAAAGCCGAGGCTTGGTACATCCTCACCCCCGGTGTGGTGCACCTCGGCCTGAACCAGTCGGTCACCCTCGAGCAGTTGGGCGCTCTCGTCGCGCAGCAGGATACGGCGGCTCTGCTCGCTCTCACTCACGGTGTTCCGGTTGAGCCGGGCGACACCGTGTTTGTTCCACCCGGGGTGCTTCACGCGATCGGCGAGGGCATCCTGCTCGTCGAAGTCCAGGAACCAGAGGATCTGTCGATACTGCTCGAGTGGAAGGGATTTGACCTCGATGGTGAGCACGATGGACATCTGGGGCTTGGATTTGAGCTGGCGTTGAAGGCCGTCGAGATCCACGCTCGGAGCCGCGACGAAATCGACTCACTCGTGCGCCGGGCTCCCCCACCCGGGTCCGTACTTTCTGCCGAGTCTGAGGCGTTCTTCAGGCTGGATCGCGTGCACTCTCGCGCGGACTTCCCGGCGGGTTTCAGCATCATCATCGCCCTCGATACTGCTGCGAACCTCACTCTTGCGTCAGGCGCAGAGATGCCGCTGCATCCCGGGTCAACCACTCTCGTGCCGCACGTCTCAGGTAGCTTTCGGGTCGGCGGTGACGCGCTGGTTGCCCGCCCTCCGGCCGGCAGCTAAGGCACCACGCGCTCGCTCGAACACCAGTTAGTTTCGGGAAAAGAGTCGCGCAAAGAAGCCCGGCGACGATGGCTGCTTCTCGTGGCCGGCGCAGCGCTGTGCGGCCGGGACCATGCGCATCACCTGGTCGACATGCTGCCCGCAGCCAGCCCAGGTCGTCTTGCCGCACTGTTTGCAGGTGACCGCATGGCACATGGTGAGACCCTTCTCGGATGTTGTCCTTCTAATTATACCCCTGGGGGTATGTTGATATCGAGGAGCCAGGCACGCAGGGCCGCCATCGCAGACCCGAGTTTTCAAGCCTGCGAAGTCTCACACTGTGACGAACGGCGCTATTGCCACCGCTCGGTTTGCGAATTCCAGCGCCCCATAGTGGAGCCGGCCAGCACCGCGTCCGCGAACCGTGCGAGTGATTCGAGGACGTCGGCGAAGCGCTCGGGAAGCTCCTGCTCTCGTCCCGTACGTCGACGCCAGGCGAGCCACTTCTCTTGCGCCCGCTGTGGCATCGGCGCCAGGAGCGGAAGCAACGGTCGCAGCTCGACGTGACGGTACTCAGCGACCACCGCCAGCGAGGCCGCGAACTCTGCGGCGGCTACGGGGCGCGCCCGAACCAGGGTGTAGACATCGGCGAAGTCGCGCCAGCGCGTATTGGCTTCGCCGCGGTCGATGGCGGTAACGATCTTCTCGGCGAGAACCATCGTCAGCGGATAGCCGAACAGCGTGACCGGCGGTTGCCCCAGTTCGACGACGCGCGGCAGCTCAACGAGGGACGGTGGCGGCCAGATCGGATCGCCGAAGTTGACATCGATGCCGATCGTCAACTTTGCGAGCCCGAGTGCGCCGACAAGTCTCACGCGTATCCCGGCGTACTCGTCATCGCCACGGATCACGGATGCCTTGATGCTCTCCGTGTCGAAGAGCACACCGTCGGCCACGTCGAGCGCGGCGATCTGGCGGACACGCGCAGTAACTTGATCCGCGTCGTTCGCGAGTCCTGTTGCTTGCAGGTCGATGTCCTTGGTCGGTCGGCGTGCGGCGAATGCGGCCAGCAGCACGCCTCCTTTGAGCACGAAGTCATCGCGGTAGTCGGAGGCCGCGATGCGTGCCAGCAGGGCTTCGAGCACATACAGAGTCTGCAGATCCTGAACGTCGGCACCGGATTGCCGCGCGAGCTGCCGGATGGCGATGCTCGCATCCCCCGCAGGAGTGCCGTGCTGCGGGTTCGGGCTCACAGGAGCACCTCCAAGGCGTTCTGCATCGCGGGGCGCGCCGTCGGGAAATCCTGCGCGAGGGCGAGCAGCTCCCCTGGGCTGTTGCCGTGGCCACGCAGCCAGCGCTTCAGCGAGCCGATCGCGAGATCGCTTCCCCACGTGTGTCGAAGCCGAAATAGGTCAATGATCGTCCGCTCGGGCGAATACAGCCCGATCGCCAGCCCGCCGGGCAGGAGATGCTCGGTGCGGCCGATCTCGAAGGTGTCGGGCGAGAAACGGTGCCAGGTGATCGGCGCGTAGTGGATGGTCGCAGGCTGACTCCCGCGCGAGATGGCGATGTCGCTGCCGCGGGGGATCTCGTCGGTCAGGTCGTGCAGTGCGGCCGCCGACAGCAGGCAGATCGTCGCTTCCGGCTTCTTGGTGGCGATCGCCATCCACGCGGCTGTGGTGTCGTCGATCGCCCCGGCGCGCAGAAACGTTCCGGGAGCGATCCGCTCGTATTCCCCGTCCTGGAGAATCCGGTCGAACCGATGCCGAGTCAGTGCCAGTTCACCGAAGTCGCGATATCGCAGGAGATCATGCAGCATCGTCATACTAATAGCCTCCTCAATATCAACAAAAACCGTTACAGGCCTAGTGTACATGGCTGTATTTCTGTTGACTACCGCAAGCATCTGGATCACTCGTCCTTCGCCAGTGCACGGTCGCGCAACTCGGCGGTGATGGGACTGACCATCTCGTTGCGGCGAATGTAGTACTGGATCGTAATCTTCGAGTCGGTGTGACTGAGCAGTTCGGCCGCGAGGTCGACACCCGCCTGCTCATTGATGACCGTCGCGACTGTGCGCCGGAATATGTGCGGTGTCACCCCGGTGATCCCCGCAAGGTCCATGACGTGCCGCAGTTGGCGACGCACGTTGTCCGTTGTCAGCGGCGTCCCCTCGCGACTACAGAACAGCAGCGCGTCCAGCGAAGGGCCGTGCAACCGGGTCAGCCGCTTACGCACCGCCTCTGCGGTAAACGTCGGGATCGCCACCGTCCGCCTCTACTTCGCTGTCTTCGGATGATCCTGCCGCGCCGTTGGCTCACCCCGGTGGCTGACGATCGTCCCGGCGATGCGGATCGACGGTGGCGCGCCTGTGATGTCGATGTCGCGGCGGCGGATCGCGAGCACCTCGCCGATGCGGGCAGAGGTGCCCAGCATGACCTCCACGATCGCACCGAGCTGACCGTCCGGCCTCGGCCCCGATGGTGAGCGGCCCGCTTCCCAGTACGCGATGGGCAGGCGGATCGCGTTGACCTCAGTCGGAGTCAGCGCATCCGGCACATGGGGAGGACGGTGCAGACGAGATACGTGATCCATCGGGTTGCGCAGCAGCACCTCGTGGCGCACCGCGAGTCCGAGCGCCAGACGCAGCACGACACGAGCTTGCTTGGCACGGTTGTAGCTCTGCTTCGCCAACGGCTTGAGGAAGTGGTCACAGCGCGCGACGCCGATCTCACGCAGGGTGAGGTTGCCGAAAGCGGGCGTCACCAGCGTGCGCATGTTGCGCTCGTAGAGCAGCCGGGTCGTGCGGGAGAGCCGGTCTTCCAAGTCGAGGTGCTCCAGCCAGTAAGTGACCGAATCACCGAACGGATTGTCCGGTGCAAGTATCGAAGTTGACGACTGGAAGAGGGTTCGGTCCGCGAGCTTCGACCTCAATGCTCGATCTGCGCTCTTCAGCGAATCACCAGTGGCCTGAACGAGCCTGGTCTTGCCGTCCCAGTCGCGGTAGCGGGCGCGTGCCTCCAGCTTGCCGCCCGGCGTGCGCTGCACGCTGATCTCGCCGAATGTGCCGATGGTCAGGCGCGGGCGGCTCATCGGGTCACCGCCCTGATTTCTTGTGCGGATCGATTTCGCGTTGCTGCTCGATCCAGATCCGTACGTCGGAGACAGCGAACTTCAGGTGCTTGCCGAAGCGGTACGCGCGTGGCCCCAGCCCGCGGGTGCGCCAGTCGTAGACGGTCAAGACCGGAACACCGAGATACGACGCCAGCTCGGCAACGTCGAGCAGCGGTTCCAGCCCCCAGAGGTTCGACGCGATATCGGTGTCCATACCGAATAGGTGCGACGGCCCCACCAGAGCGACAGGAGACAACTCGAACCGACGCCGAGCTACCGGACCGTGGTGCCGTCGAAGCGACGCGAAGAGGGTTTTTCGATGGGGTTTTCGATGACTAGATCGAATACTTCAACCTTAAAAGTCCCGGAAACCCCTGAGTTTCCGGGACTTTTTTGTGGGCTGTTCTAAGAACCTCAACTCCCCCGCAATTGCGCGGTGGATGTTCTCCGGCTGATCGTGCTTTCCTCCGCGCTCCTAGGGATTTTCCTCTTTTGACGGGCACGCTTAGGGGCCCCGGGTCGCAACTAATGGTCCCGCGACCAATGTTGGTGGCGCGAGCTTCAGGGTGGAGACCCGTGCGTCGACCGCGCCACTGCGCGAGATTGTCGCAACGACCCGGACGGCAATATGGAACAACGGTCTGCCCCTAAGACGCTCCCGGGCTAAAGACGATTTCTGGGCCATGGCGCTGTGTCGGTGAACGTCGGTGACACACCCCGCTCGGGATCCAGATTTTGCGAGGCTCCGAACCTAACGCCGTCGTCGCTCCCCGTCCTGGTTGAGGACCGTGTCTACAACGAGTGCCGCGCAGACGACGATCGATAGCAGAGGGTCTTCCAGCCGCTTGTGCATTTGGAGCACATAGTTGTCGGCCTTGGTAAATATTTCCTTACTGAGTCCCGCCCAAACCTTGGTTATGCGAGCAATTTCATCACCTTGGGTGTCCTGGATACTGAAGTCCCAGGCACGCCAGCTTTCAGCGTTGATCGTACCGAGGGTCTCACCGGCCGATTCCATTCGGAAGCGGATGTTGAACCGGCCGCCGAGCAAGGACGCCATTACTCCAAAATTCTCCTGCACGATTCGTCCCAGATTCGATCCGTCCTCACGCATGATTGTCACTGTTGACTTAAGAACTGTGGCCGGCCGGGTGACCGTCAAAAAGGGTTGACCATCTGCATCGACAATCTGAAAGCGTTTGGTGGCGTTGTCCTGCCCGACGATAACGCTCGACATGCTCGTGCCAAATTGACGAACGCCGCCGACCTTGCTTCCATTCGGGCTGAAGACGGAATATTCAGCTCTCCTCTCGAATAGCTTCGCTTTTTGATTCACGACCAAAATTTGCTCGGTGAGAAGCGTGCCACCGCCTAATTGAGTGGAATTAGAAACCCCGAGCTGTCTCATTTGCCGCTGCACATTCTTGCTGACTGAAGCGTTTGCAGTAGCAGGCAAGCTGCCCTGCACTGGGAGTGCGGCTGCGCGCGTAGGAGGCGCGACCACGGGTGAGTCAATCGACTGAGTTCCCGATGAGCCAACATGTTCGGTCCATTGAAGCCCATCCCACCAGCGGTGTTGATACCGGCCAAAGGGGTCGGGGAACCACCCCGGGGTCGATTCCTGATTCATAACTGGAGGCTAACAGCGGAGCCGCCGACTCGTGAGGGCGTTTCGTCCCCCGCCGCAAAGTCAGATCTGGGGCCACGGCCTCAGTTAGTCCGGGATGGTTCCGGCCACTGAAGGTTCCAAACGCATTCAAATCCAGAAGAGGGAGCAATGTTGTTGGTAGTCGCCAGTGCTCCATCCAGGCACGAATCAAGGAGGGCTTCGCCCCGCGTCGTTGTTACATCAGAATCGAGGAATGAAATCGCCCACCAGCACGATCGACATTACCGAACGGCGATCATACGAGAGCCGCCGAGCTCTTGCCGTCTTGGCTCAACGGATCAATGGAAGCATTGTGAGCCAGAAACGACTGCGGCCAGGTGTTGATCCAGAGGAGAACGTTAGAGACTTCGTAGAAAAGCTCGATTGGCGACTGCCCGAGGATCTCCACAGAATGGGCGCCGACTACCGAGCGTCATCGGGTCTAATTTCGCAAACTCTCAGCGCCGTGCTCGATGACACGCTGAACACCTTCTCGGCTTCGGTGCAAATTTCTGAACATGTCATTGAGAAATGCATACGAGATTGGAAACGCGCAGGAGGCCCCTGGCGCAAGACCGACGCCCTGATCCG
>NZ_JANLVV010000313.1:0-20185 GCF_031364185.1 Salinibacterium sp.
AGGGCCTCAGCGAGCCAATGCCGATCTCGTCGATGCCCGGCGTCGTACAGCACGGCCTCGACTCGATGCGTCGCGCGATTGCCGAGGCCGCAAATCTGGGCGTCGGCGGCGTGATGCTGTTCGGGGTTCCCGAGCACAGGGACGCGGTGGGCAGCGGGGCAACCGACCCTGAGGGCATCCTGAATCTCGCCACGCGCGCCGCGGTTGCCGAGGCCGGCGATGCCCTGGTCGTGCAAACCGATCTCTGCCTGGACGAGTTCACCGACCATGGCCATTGCGGCGTGCTGGATGCCCGTGGCCGGGTAGACAACGACGCCTCCCTTGAGCGCTACCGAGACATGGGGGTGGCCCAGGCCGAGGCCGGATCGCAGCTTCTGGGTCTCAGCGGCATGATGGACGGCCAGGTTGCGGCAGTGCGGGATGCCCTTGATTCCGCCGATTTTACCGAAACCCCCTTACTCGGTTACGCCGCGAAGTACGCCTCGGCGTTTTACGGCCCCTTCCGCGAGGCCGTGCAGTCGACGCTCCAGGGCGATCGGCGCACGTACCAGCTTGATCCGGCCAATCGTCGCGAAGGTGCGCGCGAAGTGCTGATCGACGTTGCCGAGGGCGCCGACGTGGTGATGGTCAAACCGGCGATGAGCTACCTGGATGTGCTGGCGGATGCCTCCGGCTCCAGCCCCGTGCCGGTCTGGGCGTACCAGGTCTCGGGCGAGTACGCGATGATCGAGGCCGCCGCCGCCAACGGCTGGATCGATCGCGAGCGGGCCGTACTCGAATCGGTGACGAGCATCGTTCGGGCGGGTGCCGACGCCGTGCTCACCTATTACGCCAGTGAACTGGCGCGCAGCATAAGGAGCACAGTATGACCACCAACGAAGAGGCCTTCGCCCGCGCACAGGCTGTTCTGCCGGGTGGGGTCAACTCGCCGGTGCGCGCGTACGGTTCGGTCGGCGGCGCGCCGCGCTCCATGGTGTCGGCGAGGGGCGCCTACGTGACCGATATCGAGGGTCGCGAGTACGTGGACCTCATCACCTCCTGGGGCCCGGCGATTCTGGGGCACGCGCATCCGTCGGTGGTCGAGGCGGTGCAGCAGGCGGCTGCGCGCGGGCTCAGCTTCGGGGCATCCACTTCGGGAGAATCCGAGCTCGCCGAGCTCGTGATCGATCGCGTCGGGTCGATGATCGAGCGTCTTCGATTGGTCTCGACCGGGACGGAGGCGACTATGACGGCCATCCGCCTGGCCCGCGGATTCACTGGTCGTGACCTGCTAGTGAAATTTGCCGGGCACTACCACGGTCACTCCGATGGCCTGCTGGCCGAGGCAGGCTCGGGACTTGCTACCCTCTCGATCCCGGGCTCCGCCGGTGTGCCCGCGGCCATCGCGGCGCAGACGATCGTGATCCCCTATAACGACATAGCTGCCGTTGAGCACCTATTTGCGGAGCGCGGCGATGAGATTGCTGCGATCATCACCGAGGCCGCCGCGGCGAACATGGGCGTTGTAGCGCCTCTGGATGGCTTCAACGCGCAGGTGACGCGCATCGCTCATGAGCACGGTGCTCTTGTCATCATCGATGAGGTGCTCACGGGCTTCCGAGTGGGCCCGGCTGGCTGGTGGGGGCTCGACCGGAGCTACCAGCCCGACCTGGTCACCTACGGCAAGATCATCGGCGGCGGGCTCCCGCTGGCCGCCCTCGGGGGGCGCGCCGAGGTGATGAACATGCTGGCGCCGCTCGGGCCGGTGTATCAGGCGGGCACGCTCAGCGGCAATCCGGTGGCCGTCGCGGCCGGTCTTGCGACACTGCGGGCCGCGGATGCTGCGGTCTACAGTCATGTCGATGCGACGGCATCCACCATCTCCAGTGCGCTGTCGGCGGCGCTGTCGGCCGAGGGCGTCGCGCACAGCGTGCAGCATGCCGGCAATCTGTTCTCCGTGGCCTTCCGCGATACCCCGCCGGTCAACTACGCCGACGTGAAGGCCCAGGATGCGTTCCGTTTCCCGCCCTTCTTCCACGCGATGCTCGATGCGGGGGTGTCGCTTCCGCCCAGTGTGTTCGAGGCGTGGTTTGTTTCGGCGGCCCATGATGACGCCGCTGTGTCGCGAGTGCTTGGCGCTCTGCCTGCCGCCGCGAAAGCCGCCGCCGCGGCTTGAGATCACCCGTATTGCCGGAAGAGAATGCGCACCTTAGCGCCCGACCCGCTGCGAGGGAACCCCACTTCACTCGCCGACCTCGCGAGGCCGGCGGCACTATGTTTGAAGCGTACGGGTGACGTGGTATCCGGCAAAGAGAGTGGAGTGCACGTATGAAGGGCAAGATTCTCCTGGTAGTCGGAGTAGGCATTGGCTACGTGCTGGGTGCCCGCGCGGGGCGCGAGAGTTATGACAGGATCGCCGCCGCCGCAGACAAGTTCTGGAGCAGCCCTCGCGTGCAAAAGCGGGTCAACTCCGCCGAAGATTTCGTGAAAGACAAGGCTCCGGATGTCGCGGACTTCCTTGCCGACGGCGCGAAGAAGGTTGTTCGGCAGGTGTCAGGCTCGAAGTCGGCCGAGACTAGAACGTCGGGTAAGTCGGCCACGAAGTCGACCCGCTCGACGACCCCGACGAAGTAGGCACCCTATGACAGGCGAACGCGGCGAGACGTCCAGGCGCTCGCTCTTCACACTCATCGGGAACCTTCCCACCCTGCTCATCGACCTGGTACGCAATGAACTTGAGTCGCTGAAGAACGAGATCGCCGGAAAGCTCAAGAGTGCCGGCATTGGTATCGGCCTGCTGGCCGGGGCCGTCTTTATTGCCCTTTTCGCGCTCATGGTGCTGATCGCCGCGGCCGTTCTGGGGCTGGCCACCGTGCTTCCCGCATGGGCCGCCGCGTTGATCGTCGGCGGAGTCATCCTCGTGATCGCGGTGATTCTCGCCCTGGCCGGAATTGGCGCCCTTAAGAAGGGCGTTCCGCCCGCCCCCACCGACACGATAAAGAGCATCAAAAAGGATGTCCGCACCATCAAGGGCACCGAAAGGAACGTGACCTCATGAGCGACGTCGAATCCCGGATTGCAGCATCCCGCGCAGAGCTCGAGGCGACCCTCGACGCCATCGAGGATAAATTGAACGTGCCCAAGCGGATGGGCGAGCTTACCGAGAGGGCGAAGAGCTCCTACGAGTCCAACCCGGTGCCGTGGATCATCGGCGGCCTGGCCGCAGCCGTGGTTGTCGTAGGTATCGTTGCCTGGGCGATCCTCAGCAACGACGACTAATTCGGGCTCGGTCGGTCTTGAGCCGCGATTCGCTTGTGCGGGTGTGGTCGAGGAAGATGGTGGCATGACAGCCAAACCGCTCAGCGGTTGGCGTGTGCTGGTTCCCCGAGGCGGTAAATGGGGGGACGGTGTCGCGGCCACCCTCCGATCCTTCGGCGCTATCCCCGTGGTGGCGCCCATGATCAATTTTGCCAGCGCCGATGACGGCCCGGCGCTGGTCAATGCCATGCATGAACTCTCGGATGGCCAGTTCGACTGGGTTGTCATTACGAGCGCCACGACTGTCGATGTCTTCGTGGGGCAGGGTGCGAAGATCCCGCCCGGAACTCGCATTGCGGCTGTGGGGGAAACCACTGCTGCCGCACTGTCGCTCGCCGGGTACCAGGCAGACTTCGTTCCGGTCGTCGACAATTCTGCGCGCGGGCTGGTCAAGGAATGGCCGAAGACCGCCATCAGTGGTCGCGTGCTCGTGCCACAGTCGGACATCGCCGAGCCAAACCTGGTCGCGGGTCTCGGTCGGCTCGGCCTGGACGTCAAGTTCATCTCGGCCTATCGCACGGTGGGGGTGCCGGTGTCTGACGCCGTTCGCGCTGATGTGGCATCCGGTCGCATCGGAGCCCTGTTGGTGAGTTCGGGATCGGTTGCCCGCCAGATTGCGGCCCAGCTGGTACCGCTGCCCGAAACCACGGTCGTCGCCTGCATAGGCCCACGCACCGCGTTCGACGCACGGGCGGCCGGGCTCAGTGTGGATGTGATTGCCGACTATCGCTCGGCCGATTCACTGATCGCCGCACTGGTCGAATACGCCAGCCCCGGCAGCGTCGAGTAGTCGCGGCTGATCGGCCTCTCTCCGACCGCGATCGAGTGCGGCTCAGCCGAAGAGGATGGCGGCCTCGTCATAGCGCGACTGTGGCACGACGTTCAGCTTGCCAAGCGCGTCTTCGAAGGCAACGTGGGTGATGGTCGTTCCGCGGAGAGAGACCATGCGACCCCATCGCCCGTGGATGACCGAGTCGACGGCCGCCATGCCGTAGCGGGTAGCGAGCACGCGGTCGTAGGCCGTCGGGGTGCCACCGCGCTGGATGTGCCCGAGAGTGGTTGAGCGAGTCTCGATGCCAAGGCGAGCCTCAATCTCCTGGGCGAGGATGTCGCCGATTCCGCCGAGCCGAGGCCGACCGAATGCGTCGAGCCCGCGCTCAGAATGTGCATCGTCCATGGTGTCGAGTTTGAAGCCTTCGGCGACGACCACGAGTGGTGCGCGTTTTCGGTCCATCACGGATTTCACCCACGCGCAGATCTGTTCGATGCTCGTCTTCTGCTCGGGGATGAGAATGGCGTGGGCGCCAGCGGCCATCCCGGAATGCAGCGCGATCCAGCCAACATGGCGACCCATCACCTCGGCGACCATGCATCGGCCATGCGAGTCTCCCGTGGTGCGAAGCCTGTCCATGGCGTCGGTGGCGATCTGGGTCGCCGTGTCGAAACCGAAGGTGTAGTCGGTGGCCGAGAGGTCGTTGTCTACCGTCTTGGGAACGCCCACGATCTTGATGCCGGCATCCGTCAACCTCTTGGCGGCCGCAAGCGTGCCCTCGCCTCCGATGGCAATGAGGGAGTCGACGCCCAGCCGCTCCATGTTGTCCTGCACGCGCGCCGCGCCACCATCTCCCTCGAAGGGGTTGGTCCGCGATGTTCCCAGGATCGTCCCGCCCTGCTTGCTGATGCCCTGGATGTCTTTTCGCTCCAGGGGGATGACGTCTCCATCGACCACCCCGCGCCATCCATCCCGGAACCCCACGAACTCGCGGTTGTAAATTTGGGTGCCCTTGAGCACGGCACCACGGATGACGGCGTTGAGCCCGGGACAATCGCCCCCGCTGGTGAGGATTCCGATCTTCATGCAATCCATCATGGTGCATCTGCACCAACACGCCGTGACGGGGAGCCCTATCCATAGCGCTCAGTGCTCGCGCGACGATATAGTCGGCCCGTTGAACACCACTGTTCAGAAATTCTCACCATCAGGAGCACACTATGACCGATCCCATCATTCCCCCGGCCCAGCCGGCTCCCACCTACGCGGCGGCAGCCACCCCGGCAACGTTCCCCGGCAAGACGCTCGGCATCGTCGCAATCCCGGTCGCGATCTTCTTCTCAGTGATTGGGATCATCCTGGGTTTCGTCGCGAAGAGCCAGTCGAAGAAGGTCGGCACCAAGAACACGCCAGCCACTGTGGCCATCGTGATCGGGTTCGTCATCACGGCGCTGTGGATCATCGGTGTGATTGCCGCGATTGCCGCGGCAGCCGCCCTGATCTCGTCGCAGTGCGCCGGCCTCGACTCGGGTGTCTACACGACCGATACCGGTGTGACCGTCACCTGCCCATAGTCTCGGCAGAATGCGGCGCCCCGGATGAGTCCGGGGCGTCACTTCGTTAAGCCAGCGTGCGTTAGTACAGCGTGACGCAGACAGTGCGGTGGAGCGCGCCCGCCGTTCGTGCTGCCATGCTCCCGTCGGCGGGTGGACGTATGGTCGTACTGTGACCAGTGCGATGGGCCGTGCCGCGGAAGCCCCGCTCTCCACCACATATGCGCCTGAGCAGCCCGTAAGTCTGTCGCAAACATTGCGACCGCTGAGCCGCGGTCAATTCGATCCGACGTTTCGAGTGGAAACGTCAGGGCACTGGCGCACCCTGCGTACCCCACAGGGCGGCGCGACACTGCATCTCGAACGTCGACAGCATGGGGTCGACGCGACGGCGTGGGGCCCCGGAGCGGAGTGGGCCATCGAGGGTGTGCCCGAACTTCTCGGCAGCGGAGACGATTGGAGCGAGCTGAATGTCTCGAGCAGCCCGTTTCTTGCCGAAACCCAGCGTCGCAATCCGGGGCTGCGACTGCTGCGAACCCGGCAGGTATTCGAAATGCTCACCGCCGCGATCTTCGAACAGAAGGTGACGGGCAAGGAAGCCAGGCACTCGTGGCGGGTTCTCATCACGAAGTACGGCGAGCCTGCCCCGGGGCCTGCTCCGGCGGGGATGATGGTGTTCCCCGCGGCCGAGACCTGGCGACGGGTGCCGTCGTGGGAGTGGCACCGCGCTGGGGTCGGACCTGAGCGGTCTGCCACGGCGTTGCGCGCGGCGGTGGTCGCGGCATCCCTCGAGCGAACCATCGACCACGGCCGTGACGGTGCCGCGGTGGCAAAAAAACTGCGCAGCATTCCCGGTATCGGCGTGTGGACCGCGGCGGAGACGACGCAGAGAGCCCACGGCGACCCCGACTCGCCGAGCGTGGGCGACTATCACCTCCCCGCGCTGGTGGGCTGGGCTCTCGTCGGCAGGCCTGTAGACGATGATGGGATGCTCGAGCTGTTGTCAGCCTGGGAGGGCCATCGCCAGCGCGTGATGCGGCTGATCGAGGCTAGCGGATTCGCCAAGCCGCGCTTCGGCCCTCGGATGACCGTGCAGGACCATCGCGCGCACTGAGACGAGACGCCTAGGCAGCGGGCTAACGGGTACAGGCCGAGTCCGCTGTTGAGGGGCTAGGCCATGTACCCCGACTCGTCTAGACTGAGAAAAGTTCAGGCCATCAGGCACGAACAGGGGGCCGCCGTTGGTGTGCTTTTTTCTTAATCTCATTTTTAGGGGCACATCATGCGCACCACATCGAAAAAGCCGCTCGCCATCGTGCTAGCGACCATCCTGCTCGTCGGCGTTGGCGGCGCGGCAGTCGCCTATTGGACGAACACCGGAACGGGCACCGGAAACGGGGCCACCGGCACCAACCAGGCCATCACCATCAATCAGACCTCCGCGGTCGCTGACCTCAAGCCCGGCGGCGCACCGCAGGCGCTGAGCGGAAACTTCAACAACCCCAACACCGGCAGCGTCTACGTGAATCAGGTGACGGTCGCGGTGGGAACGGTGACGAAGGCTGTCGGCGCGCCTGTGGGAACCTGCGATGCAACCGACTACACCATCGCGGGTTCGCCGATGACGGTCGCGGCGCAGGTGCCCGCGGGCAACGGCGTCGGCGCGTTCTCGGGAGCCACCGTCGTTTTCAACAATAAGGCGACGAACCAGGACGCGTGCAAGAATGCGACCCTGACGTTCACGTACACCTCCAACTGAGCATGAGTGGATGATGCGGCCATGGGGTCGCGTCATCCACCCCCCTTCTGCTCTCGTTCCCCCGCGACGTCAGGACCCGATGATGACTGCAGCTACTGCGCCCCGGCGTATGGCGCTGGCGTTCCTGATCGGTCTGCTGGGCGTCGTGACACTCGTCGGCGTGAACGCGTGCATCACCGGCGGTGACAACCGAACCGGGTCGATCTCCACGGGTAAGGACACGCTGCCGATCGACATTGACATCGAGTCGTTTTCCATTTCGGGTTCACTCGATGCACCGCTTCGGCCCGGGTTATCGTCGTCGCTCGATCTGGAACTAAAGAATCCCTACGGCCAACGATTACGCATCCGGGATCTTGCCGTTGCAGTTGAATCGGTGAAGGCACCAAACGAGACGGCGGCGTTGCCCTGCACCGCGGGCGACTTCGCGACGACACCTGCGACGGGAACCATCGCGCTGCCCGCTCGGTCCGCGACAACACTGTCTGCGCTCGGCCTGGATGAAGCGTCGTGGCCGCAGGTTGCGATGCTCAACACCAGCACGAACCAGGACGGGTGCAAAGACGCCACCCTGATACTGAGCTATACCGCCACCGGGGAAACACGATGAGCCGCAGGATGCGCATTCTCACCATCGCCGCCTGCGTCGGGCTGCTCGGTGCCGCGGCGGGCACGGCAGCCGCCTTCTGGCGCGGACCGGGAGCCGGAAACGGAGCGGGAGCGGCGGGCACAACCGCCGCCATCACACTGACAGCGGGCTCCGTCTCGGCGGAACTCTATCCTGCTGGCACAGCGAAAGTATCGACGACCGCAAACAACACCAATGGCGCGAGCGTGCGCATCGGTTCCCTTGCGCTCGACACCACGCGCGGAACGAATGGGTTCACCGTCGATGCCGCACACAGTGGATGCCCGGTCTCAACGTTCGGATTTACAACGCAGTCGAACGGGGGCGTTGGCTGGACCATCCCCGGAAATGGCTCACTCGCGATCTCGATGCCCGATGCTCTGGCCATGGCCGCGAATGCCGCCAACGCGTGCCAGGGCGTCATTGTGACCGTCTACCTCAAGGCACAGCCATGATCGCGGCACGCGCAGCGATATGTCGGCCGGGATCGGCTGCACGCCTGGTTGCCATCGCCGCCATGGTCGCCCTTCTCCCCCCGATCGTGGTGGCCGGCCCCGCCTCCGCGTACTGGTCGGTTGACACCTCCGCCACGAGCGTCGGGGCCGCGAGCGCCGCCACCGTCAACTCGGGTTCCACACCGACGGCAACTGTGGCGAACAGGAACCAGGTGACGGTGAATTGGACCGCAACGACACTCTCGAACGGTGTCGCAGTCACCGGATACGCCGTCACTCGCTACAACTCTGCCAATGTCGCCCAGTCGACGTTGGCGGGGTGCGCGGGCACGATCACCGCCACCACCTGCATCGAGAATGGCGTTCCCGATGGACTTTGGACGTATCGAATCACCCCTCTGCTGCAGAACTGGGTCGGTGTCCAGGGAACCGCGAGCACCCAGGTTCGTACCGACACCACGGCTCCGGTCAACAACATCAGCGTGAGCACTCCGAGCAACGCTCGTGTCGTCAAGAACGGCGACACCGTCTGGGTGCGAACCAACGACGCGGCGGGGTCGTTCACGCTCTCCAACGCACTCACAGACGCGGGAGGCTCTGGGGCTGCGTCGAGCAACACCGGTGGGCTCGGAGGCACGACAACGGGATGGAGCCACACGCCCTCGTCCGTGTCGACGCCCGTCGGCGGGCCGTTCGTCTCCAACGCTTTCAGCTGGACATCCAATGCGACGGGTGCGCCAGTAGTGGGTGTCGCCGGCGTAGACAACTACGGCAACACCGCCAGCGCCACCATCGCAATCAAGCCGGACAATACCGCCCCGACTGGCGGCGCGATCAGCTACCTCAACGGAACCACCACGTCCAAGACGCAGTCGATCAGCCTCGCCGCGATCTCTGATGCGGAATCAGGCGCCGTCGCGGGAAGTCGCATTCTCCAGCGTTCCATCGCACAACTGACCGGCAGTACCTGCGGCGTATTTGGCAGCTACATCGACCACATCACCAGCCCCGCGACACTTCCCACCGCGCAGACGGTGGCCACGCCAGCGGGATTCTGCTACCGCTACCAGTATGTTTTCACCGACAGCGTGGGAAATCTCACCACCACCGTCCCCTCCAACGCGGCGATAGTAACCGTGCGTTCATATTCGACAACGGTGGCGGCGACCGGCGGAATTCTCAACTACTACCGCATGGCCGATACCAACACCACTATCGCTGACAGCATGCCCGCCGCCAATAACGGAACCTACGTCAATGCGCCGCTCGGAGGCCAGGCCGGAGCCCCCGGGACCGACACGAACACATCGGTGCTGTTCGACGGGGTCGACGACTATGGCACGATTAACCGCCAGATTCAGAACGACTTCTCCATCGAGTTCTGGTTCAAGTCAACCCAGGGCCGCGGCAACTCCACCAATTGGTACGACGGAGCGGGACTGGTCGACGCCGAAGTCGGCGGGATTTCCAATGACTTCGGCATCTCCCTCATGGCAAACGGCAGGGTTGCGGCTGGCACCGGAAATCCGGACAGCACAATTCTGTCGGCCGCTGGTTTCAACAACAATGCATGGCATCACGTGGTCTTCACTCGCACCGCGGCATCCGCATCTCTCGTGCTGTATATCGACGGAGCGCAGGTGGCGACCGGCACGGGCGGCACGCAGCCGTTGAATGCTTCGGCCAAGATCTCCTTTGGTCACATTCAGACGTCTGCCGCCGCGGGGACGAGCCACTACGCGGGCAACCTCGACGAGATAGCGATCTATAACGCGCCGCTCACGCTCGCGACAGTCCAGGATCACTACCAGGTTGGCATCCTGCCATAACGGCGGGATGGCCTGACCCGCTGCACATGCTCGTCCGGACCCTCATCCACATGCTCCGCCGTTGTCGCCGAACGGTGTGGGGGTTACACGATGTGGGTCGCGTGACCATCAGAGTGCTTCCGACCGACCTCGACGTGCTCGGGCACATGAATAATGGCGTGTACTTCTCGATCATGGAGTGGGTCGTCGACTGGAGCAACAGCATCGTGCTGCCGCTCACCCGGGAAGCTGCCCCCAGCGAGTGGGCGTAGCGAACCGCTTCGGCTCAGGATGCCTCGAGCACGGCCATCGCCGCGTTGTGGCCGCCGATCGCGCTCACGCCGCCTCCGCGCTGCGCCCCCGCCCCGCACAGCAGGATCCGAGGATGCGCCGTCGCGACGCCCCAGCGCTCGGCCGGGGTCGCAAGGGGGGCATCATCTTCCGCGAACGGCCAGGCCAGCGGGCCGTGGAAGATGTTGCCTCCGGGGAGGTTCAGTGCGTGCTGGAGGTCGAGGGTCGTCTTGCATTCGAGGGTGGGTTGCCCCGAGGCATCCACCAGTAGTAGATCTTCGATCGGTTCGGCCAGCACAGAGTTGAGCGAATCGATCGCGGCCGCCCGCAGGGTCGCGCGCATGGCGTCGTTGTTCGCTTCGGTGACCAGCCGGTCAGGGGTGTGCAGGCCGAACACGGTCAGGGTCTGGGCACCGGATGCGCGCAATTCTGGTGAAAGGATGCTGGGGTCGGTCAGCGAATGACAGTAGATTTCGCAGGGCAGCGGGCTCGGCACCGCGCCCGTGCTTGCGGCGGCAAACGCGGTATCGAGCTGTGACCACGTTTCATTGATGTGGAACGTGCCACCGAACGCCGCCGCCGGGTCGACATTCGCGTCGCGCAGCCGCGGCAGCCGTGAGACGAGCAGGTTGAGCTTGACCTGGGCGCCCTCGGGGCGATCGTCGGGACGGTTGCCGAGCAGTTTCTCCAGCTCGTAGGGTGCAACGTTGGCAAGCACCCAGGCCGCGCCCAGGGTGTGTTCACTGCCGTCAATCCGGTAGGTGACCTCGCCGTCCGGTGTGATGGCCGTCACCGTGGCGCCGGTCAAAATCTCGGCGCCCGCGATGCGTGCCGCCCTCGCCAGTTCGCCCGTAACAGCGCCCATGCCGCCGACCGGCACATCCCAGTCGCCCGTTCCGCCGCCGATCACGTGGTACGCGAAGCAGCGGTTGGCGGCGAGGGATTCGTCGACGTTGGGAGCGAAGGTGCCGATCAGTGCATCCGTCAACACCACGCCGCGCACGAGATCGTCGGCGAAGGTTGCGGCGATGGTGGTGCCGATGGGATCGTCGATGAGTCGTGACCAGAGCGCATCGTCCCCCACGGCGGCGCGAGCCTCGGTGCGGGTCAGCAGCGGTTCGGTGACCGTCGGGAAAAGGGTACGAGCCAGTCTCGCCGTGCCCTCGTAGAACGTGGTCCAGGCCGCGGCGTCACCGCCGAGTGCGCGGGCGGTGGCGGCGGCATCCACGTTGTCCACCAGCAGGCCGCTGGAGCTTCCGGGGACGGGAGTGTAGGAGGAGTAACGACGGCGAGCGAGGGTGATGTCGAGACCCAGGTCGCGGATGATGCGCGCAGGAAGCAGGGACACGAGGTAGGAGTATCGCGAGAGCCGGGCATCAACCCCCTCGAACGTAGCGGTGGACACGGCGGCCCCGCCCACGTGGTCAAGTCGCTCAAGCACCGTCACTGTCTTGCCGGCGAGAGCGAGGTAGGTGGCGGCGGCGAGGCCGTTGTGGCCACCGCCGACGATGACGACGTCGCGCAGGTCAGACATTCGCGCGGGCCCGGGGAGCCGAGGAGGGAGCTATCTCATCGCAGACCGGCGGGTTGATCCGGTCGAGTACTTTGCGGGATGCCTCAGCGATCGTCGCCTTCTCCTCCTCGGTGAGCGCGTCAAAGAAGTACTCACGTACGGCAGCGCGATGCTCATCCACCGCACCGAGAACCGAGCGACGGCCATTGGCGCTCAGTGCGATCCACACTCCTCGAGCATCGTCGCCACACTCCTGCCGGTGAAGGAGGCCGCGTTGCTGCATGCGGGTGATCTGGTGCGAGACGCGGCTGCGTTCCCAGCCGATGAGGTCGGCAATCCGACCAGAACGCAGGCGGTGTCCGGGCTCTTCGATGAGTGCAGAGAGGATGTCGAAGTCGGCGGTGGAGATAGCCGCGTCGGACTGCAACCTGCGCTCCATTGCGAGCTCTAGCTGGCGGCGCATCGCCGAGAAAACGCGCCAGAGTTCCTGCTCTCCCGGATACTCCGCGTCTTTCATAACATCATTCTACTACTTAGTTGACATGTCATCTAAAATCAGGTTAGCGTGACGTGTCAACTATGAAAGGAAAATATGTCTGAGCTGAAGATTGGAATCATCCTTGGCAGCACTCGCCCTGGGCGCAAGGGCGAAAAGGTCGCACGTTGGGTTCTCGAACAGGCGTCAAATCGAAGCAGGGCCAGCTACGAGCTGATCGATCTCGCCGACCACCCGCTTCCTCATCTGGACGAGGCGATGCCCCCGATGATGGGCCAGTACGCTCACGAGCCCACGAAAGTCTGGGCTGCAACGATCGCGAAGTACGACGGCTACATCTTCGTCACCCCCGAATACAACCATTCAACCTCCGGCGTGCTGAAGAACGCGATCGACTACCTGTACCGCGAGTGGAACAACAAAGCGGCTGGTTTCGTGAGCTACGGCTATAACGCGAGCGGCGCGCGTGCGGTCGAGCACCTTCGACTCATCGTCGGCGAACTTCAGATCGCAGACGTACGAGCCCAGGTGGGAGTGTCACTTGCGACGGACTACGACAATCTCGCATCGGGCAACGCCGCGCCAAGCCTTGAGTCGAACCTGACCGAGATGTTCGACCAGGTGGAGTCCTGGTCTGGCGCGCTCAAAGGTGTGCGTGACGGAGCGTCTCACTAGGCTCCTACGTTCAGCGTGCGGTGTGAGGATGGAGTGAGCCCACCATTCCTACCTCGCAAAGGATTGCCATGACCGTCATCAAGATCAACGCCATCACCGTCGCCGCCGACAGCGGAGACGAGCTCGCCAAGCGGTTCGCCGCGCGCGCAGGGGCGGTAGACGGCCAGGCCGGCTTCGAAGGATTCGAGCTGCTGCAGCCCACCGATGACCGCAACACCTGGCTGGTCATCACGCGCTGGGCCGACGAGGAGTCGTTCCAGGCCTGGGTGAATTCCCCCGCCTTCGGGCACGGACACCGCAGCGAGGCGGAGCGTTCGGGGCAGCCCGCTCCGGCTCACGTCGGCGTGAGCAGTGAGCTGTGGTCATACGCGATCGCGGGCGGAACTTCGGCCTAGACGGCCTGAAGGCGAAGTCAGAGTGCACTAATGGCCCCTCCTGTTGCCGGGACGGGGCCACTAGTGCACTCTGAGATCGCGAACCGGCGTTCGGCAGAGGGTAGTTCAGACGAACTCGACCGCCCGTGCCAGCACATCTCGAGAGGCCTTGACCGCGGGTCTGCTGGCGCTGGCATGCCTCGCGGCGGTGAAAATAGTGCGCCTCGGCTCGCCGTGAAGTTCCAGTAACCGGATGCCCGGCGCGCGTCCGGCCCACACCAGGTCCGGCAGCACGGCGACCGCATGCCCACTCTCGATGAGCCGGATCTGTGCCTGGAGGTCTGCCGTCTCGAATCTCACGTCCGGCTCAAATCCGGCCTGGCGACACAGCTGTTCGGCCCAGTGCCGGGATGCGGTGCCGCGGGGCTCCATTACCCAGGCGCTGTCACGCGCCTGGGTCAGCGAGGTGCCCGTGAAGCACGGCGGGACGCCGAGTCGTAGTGCGTCTTCGCCCAGGCTGACCCGGTCGAGGTCGGCCTGACGCGGGGCCGCATGGCCCGGATACTGCTCGGCGATGACCAGGTCGAACTCGCGTGTCCAGGTCTCGAACAGGGCGCTCTCGGGTTCGCGTTGGGTGACCTCGATGCGCAATTGTGGGTATTCCGCCCCGAAGATAGTGAGCGCCTGCGGGATGATGCCGAGCGCCGCCGACTGGAATACCGCCAGTCGCACAGTTCCGGTGACTTCGGTCAGTGACTGGTCGAGCTCCGACTCCATCAGTTCAAGCCGGTCGAGCAGCACGGCGGTGTGCTGCACCAGGAGTTCGGCCTGGGGCGTGAGCTGCACCCGGCGTCCAGACTTCTCGAGCAGGGGAACTCCCGCCTCGGACTCGAGCAGGGCAAGCTGCTGCGATACGGACGACGGAGTGTACGAGAGCGCGGCCGCAACGGCGGCGATGGTGCCCCGCAGCTTGAGTTCGCGCAGCAGGCGCAGTCGGCGCACATCGAGCATGGGGCATCCATTCACTAAATTCTTCTAATGGATATTGTGCACTAACCATCGCTTTTGCTACGCATACTCGGGCCAGCAGACTGAAACCATCGGCCCCACAGATAGCAAGGGAATATCCTCATGAGCATGTCACTCGAGCATTCCCACGCGAGCAGCACCCCCACCGACCTCGCCGATGACACCGTCGCGACCGTGGGCCGCTGGCTCGCGGAGAGTTCTGCGGTGAAGGCAGACGCCAGCGCCGCCAGGCTCGCGGGCCTTCTCAAAGACCCGAAAGGTCTGGCGTTCACCATCGGCTTCGTCGACAAGGTAGTACGCCCGCACGACCTGCGGGTCGCCGGCCGCAACCTCGAGAAGCTCAGCCACAGCATCCCCTCGTTCCTGCCGTGGTACCTGCGTGCAGCGATCGTCGCGGGCGGCGGATTCGCGCCGATCATCCCCTGGCCAATCGTGCCGATCTCGCGCTGGGTGTTGCGGCGCATGGTGGGGCATCTCGTCATCGACGCGACCTCCGAGAAGCTCGACAAGACGCTGCGGAAGCTGCGCACCAGGGGCATCAGGCTGAACCTGAACCTGCTCGGGGAGGCCGTGCTCGGCGATGAAGAGGCTAACCGCCGCCTGGAGGGCACCCGCGCCCTACTCTCGCGTGACGACGTCGACTACGTGTCCATCAAGGTGTCGTCGGTGGCCAGCCAGCTCTCGATGTGGGCGTTCGACGAAATGGTGGCCGAGGTGGTGCAGCGGCTGACTCCGCTGTACGAGCTGGCCGCGGCATCCCCCACCGCCAAATTCATCAACCTCGACATGGAGGAGTTCAAAGACCTCGACCTCACCATTGCGGTCTTCGAGAGACTGCTCGACCAGCCCCGACTGCGTAACCTCGAGGCCGGTATCGTGCTTCAGGCATATTTGCCGGATGCCCTGGCCGCCCTGCAGGGACTGACCGAGTGGGCGACCGCACGTCGGGCTCGCGGCGGTGCGGGAATCAAGGTGCGGGTGGTCAAGGGTGCCAACCTCGCGATGGAACAGGTGGACGCAGCCGTGCACGGCTGGCCGCTGGCGACCTGGGGATCGAAGCAGCAGAGCGACACCAACTACAAGCGCGTGCTCGACTGGGCCTTCACCCCGGAGCGCACCGACGCCGTGCGCATCGGGGTCGCCGGTCACAACCTGTTCGATGTCGCCTACGCCTGGCTGCTCGCGAAGCAGCGCCGCGTTGAGAACCGCGTGGAGTTCGAGATGCTGCTCGGCATGGCGACCGGGCAGGTTGACGCCGTTAAGCGCGACGTCGGCGGCCTGCTGCTGTACACACCGGTGGTGCACCCTCGCGAGTTCGATTCCGCGATCAGCTATCTGATCCGACGGCTCGAGGAGAACGCATCGACCGAGAACTTCATGTCTGGCGTCTTCGAGCTGGCGGCCAATCCGCACGTTTTCGAGCGCGAAGAGCAGCGCTTCCTGGCCTCCCTGGTGCAGTTGGATGACACGGTTCCCCCGTCGAACCGGGTGCAGGATCGCGCGCACACGCTCGAGGTCTCCACGTCGCACGGGTTCGATAACGAAGCCGACACCGATCCGTCGATTGCGGCCAACAGGGCCTGGGCGAAGGGCGTGATCAAGCGCAGTGCAACCTCGATTCTGGGCGCGGCCACCATCGACGCGGCCAGGGTCAACGACGTCGAGGTGTTGAACCGGCGCATCGCCGACACCGTGAAGGGCGGCGACCGCTGGGGTGCCCTGCCCGCGGCCGAGCGCGCCCAAGTGCTCCGCGACGCAGGCGACGTGCTCGCCGCGTTCCGTGGTCGGCTCATTGAGGTCATGGCCAGCGAGACCGGCAAGACCATCGCCGAGGGGGATGTCGAGGTCAGCGAGGCCATCGACTTCGCCCGATACTATGCCGAGCGCGCCCTCGAACTCGACCAGATCACCGACGCCGTCTACACCCCGCCGCGGCTGACCGTCGTCACACCGCCGTGGAACTTCCCGGTCGCCATCCCCGCGGGCTCCGTACTGGCGGCGCTCGCCGCGGGCAGCGGCGTCATCATCAAGCCCGCGGGACTTGCCCGTCGCGCCGGCGCCGTCATGGTCGAGGCGTTGTGGGAGGCCGGGGTGCCGCGCGATGTGCTCACCCTGATGGAGGTGGGCGAGCGCGAACTCGGGCAGCAGCTGGTGTCGCATCCTGCCGTCGACCGCGTCATTCTCACCGGCGGCTACGAGACCGCCGAGCTCTTCCGCTCCTGGCGGCACGACCTGCCGCTGGTGGCCGAGACCAGCGGCAAGAACGCGATCATCGTCACCCCGAGCGCCGACCTGGACCTGGCGGTGGCGGATGTCGTCAGGAGCGCCTTCGGCCATGCCGGGCAGAAATGTTCGGCGGCGTCGCTGGTCATCCTGGTGGGCTCCGTCGGCTCGAGCGAGCGGTTCCGCCGCCAGCTGGTCGACGCGGTGACCACCCTTCGCGTGGGCTACCCCCAGGATGCGACCACCCAGATGGGCCCGATCATCGAGCCCGCCTCCGGGAAACTGCTGCACGCGCTGACAACGCTGTCGGAGGGCGAGCATTGGCTCGTGAAGCCGAAGAGTCTCGACGAGTCGGGCAAGCTGTGGTCGCCGGGGGTGCGCGCCGGAGTTGCCGCTGGCAGCGAGTTCCACCTCACGGAGTACTTCGGTCCCGTGCTCGGCGTCATGACCGCGGCCACGCTCGACGAGGGCATTGCGCTGCAGAATGCTGTCGACTATGGGCTGACTGCGGGCATCCACTCGCTGGATACCGTCGAGGTCGCGCGCTGGCTCGACACGGTAGAGGCGGGCAACCTCTACGTCAATCGCGGAACCACCGGCGCCATCGTGCGGCGCCAGCCGTTCGGCGGCTGGAAGCGGTCCACGGTGGGCACGTCGGCGAAGGCTGGCGGCCCGAACTACGTGCTCACGCTCGGGCGGTGGGGCGCTGTTGAAGCGGAGCCCCGCAATGACATCTTGCTTCCGGGGATCTCTGACCGCGTGGCATCCGTCATCAAGAAGGCTCAGGCCGGCCTTGACTTCCCCGACTTCGACCGCGTTCGCCGCGCCGCCCAGAGCGACGAGAAGGCGTGGGCTGCCGAGTTCGGTGTGGCTCGGGATGTCTCGGCTCTCGGCGTCGAACGCAACGTGTTCCGCTACCGGCCGGTGCCCGTCACCCTGCGCCTGAGCGAGGGCGAGCCGCTCGGCCACATCGTGCGGTTACTCGCGGCTGCGAGCCGCGCCGGAGCCGCCGTCGACGTCAGCTCTGCCGTTCCCCTGCCCACGCCCCTGGTGCAGACCTTCGGAGATCCGGCCGCCGCCGTGCTGGTGGGTGAGCTCACCGTCGAGTCGGATGCCGCGTGGCTGGCGCGCGTGCGCACGCTCGACACTGCCCGCGTGCGGCTCGTCGGCGGAGATCCACTCGCGCTGGCCGAGGCGCTGCACGGCAATGTGGATGTTGCGGTATGGAGCGGACCGGTCACCACCGCGGGCCGCATCGAGCTGCTTCCGTTCCTGCACGAGCAGGCGATCAGCATCACCGCGCACCGCTTCGGTAACCCTGACCCCGAGATGGCGGGGCTGCGGGTCGAGTAGGCGCGCGGGGGCTGGCGCGGCCGCGCCGCCGGGGCTGCGCCGCGGTGGCTGCTCACGCGAGCTCTTGCCGTGGCATCCACTATTCATAGTGCAACTGTGGCCCCGTCGCGTGAGTCGGAACGGCCAAGACTGCGCTCTCAGTTAACGTCACCGCTACTATTTGTTCGGAGTTTCCTCATTGGCGACGGCCTCTACCCAGTCGACATCGGCGTCGGAGAGCCCGCCGTCGGAGAGATCCGTGTCGGAGAGCCCGCCGCCGGGCCCTCCCGCCGCGGCAATCTCAACGATCACGTGCGGGGGTATGGTGTCGCCGTTATTGTCGACCAGCCACTTCTGCGTCGACGACTCGAGCTTTGGCCACCATTGCGCAATATCCATGGGGCTCAGTGTGGCACTCGCCACCTCGAGCAGAATGGATGAGTCCCAGAACGGCGCGAAAGCGGAGCACACAGTGGCAGGGCGCCGCTCGCTGCCGCCGCAGCTCTTGTGCCGCGACATCCACAGCGAGAGCGCAGTCGTGGCCCCGTCACGTGAAGTTGAAGGGCTACAAGTGCGTTCTGAGTTGTCGCTATCGCCCCTGTTCGGCCGAAGTTCCGTCGGTGGCGACCGCTGTGGTCATGATGATTGTGGATGTCTGTGCCCCGTCCTAGCCTGAGCGCATGAGCACACTGGCTGATCGGCCCAACACCGCACTTCTTGTGATCGACGTGCAGGAGGGGGTGGTGCGTGAGGCCTGGCATCGGGATGCTGTCGTCTCGCGAATTGGTTCTCTCGTCGACAGGGCACGTGACGAGGGCGTCCCCGTGGTGTGGGTGCAGCATTCCGACGCTGAGCTGGCGAAGGGGAGCACGGTTTGGCAACTGGTTCCCGAGCTGTCGCGGCGCGAGACCGAGCCGCTGGTGCACAAGTTGTACGGTGACTCGTTCGAGGCGACAGATCTCGAAAAGGTGTTGGCGGGTGCCGGGGTTGGGCGGCTCGTTGTGGTCGGCGCTGAGACGGATGCGTGCATCCGGTCGACCATCCATGGCGCGTTCACCCGTGGCTACGATGTGACCCTCGTCGGCGACGCGCACACCACCAGCGACCTCAGCGAGTGGGGGGCGCCAACGCCAGACGCCGCCATTGCGAATGTCAACCTTTACTGGCAGTACCAGTCGGCGCCGGGCCGGACCGCGGGCGTCACCAGCACGAGCGACGTGGTGTTCGGGGGTGCAGCTTCAGGCCAGTAGGCACGCCGTGGCGTGGCCGATTCCGGAGAGGCGGCGCACGCCGAGGGTGGCGTAATTCCCTCTCTCCGACCACACTGTAGAAGTGCCGTTAGGCACTCTTAGCGACGAGGAGAACATCATGGGACTCGAGGACATCACGGGCAAGGCGCAGGAGTTTCTCAACGACAACAAGGTCAAAGACGCTCTGAACAGCCAGCAGGCCGAAGACATCAGCGACAAGCTTCTCGATGGGGTTGCCGGAGTGGCCGACAAGATCACCGGTGGCAAGTTCGCCGAGCAGATCGACGGCGCTCGGGATGCTGCAGACGGCGCGGTCGGCACAGAAAAGTAGGTCGCGCCGCGAGGCAGGACAGCAGCGCTGAGCGGGCGAGTACCGCTGACGTAGTCAGCTCCGTCGGTCACCCGGTCGCGGCAAGCGCGCCATTCGCGCGCGTGCCGCGCCTGGGTCTGGCAGGCCGCTGTTCAGCGCTGGCAGTGCTCGAGGGCCTGCAGGATGTCGGCGAGCAGGTCTTCGACGTGTTCGAGCCCGATGGAGAGTCGCACGATTCCCGCACCGGGCCTGGCCGAAGCCTCCACCGGTCGGTGGGTCAGCGACGCGGGATGCTGCACCAGCGAGTCGATTCCGCCGAGCGACACGGCGTGCGACACCAGCCGAAGCGCCTCGGTGAAGCGCACTGCCGCGTCATACCCGCCCGCCAGATCGAGGGCGATGAGTGCGCCAGCACCCGAG
>NZ_JANLVV010000331.1:0-9697 GCF_031364185.1 Salinibacterium sp.
AAGCACCGCGTCGATGACGTGGATCACGCCGTTGTCGCAGACGATATCAGCGGTGACGACAGTCGCGCCGTTGACCTTCACACCGTCTTTGAGGTCGAAGTGCAGCTCGGCACCGTTGACCGTGGCGGCAGCCATGCCGTCGGTCAGGTCGGCGGCGTGCACAGCACCCGGAACCACGTGGAAGGTGAGGATCGACGTGAGCGCCGGAATGTCGGCGAGCAGGCCCTCAACGGTGCCCTCGGGCAACGCAGCGAACGCCTCATCGGTGGGAGCGAAGACCGTGAACGGGCCCTCTCCATTAAGGGTGTCCACTAGGCCGGCGGCGCCGACGGCGGCAACGAGGGTAGTAAACGAGCCGGCGCTGACGGCGGTTTCAACGATGGTGGCCATAAAAGACTCTTCTCTAACGGTGTGGCATGAGGGCGCCAAAGGCTCCCACCCAATCATGTTCCGAAGGGCCTTCTCAAAGTACCGAACTGCCCCCCTCCGTTACCCGTGTGCCAGCAGTGCATCGCCCCTACGCCAGCCGACCATCGCCTGTGCAAAGTGAACAGTGCACGACCAAATCATGTCTCGTCACGCCCACGCAACAGCGAAGTGGCCGCCGCGGGGCCGGTGACGATCTGCTCGGTTCCGGTGCGGGTCAGCACCGAGCTGTCGGTGAGCTAATGCGCAAGTTCGTTAGACCGGGGCGGCGCGATCAGCAATGTGAGTGCGGCAACGACTACCGGAATCACCCCTGCGGCCAGGAACGCCATCGGCGTGCCGTTGAATGTCGACACACGGCCATGCATCCCACGAAACTCGTCAGCCCCATCGAGAACAAGATCGTGCTTGGCCGGACAATATTTGCACACTGTCTGATCAGACGCATCCCCAATCTGCGCGATATCCAGGATTGAGTATTTGAGGCTGTGAGCACCACCCAATCGTGCGGTTCAGCACTATCGATCGCGCGAGAGAGCGCCAGTGGTGGTGTGGCTCGGCAGCACTGACGCTCTCGGTCATCGATTACGCGGTGGCCAGTGCGGTGTGCTCGCGCATGTTGTAGTTGCCGGTCTCGACCCAGACGGTGTTGTGGATGATCCGGTCCATGATCGCGTCCGCGTGAACGCCGGAGCCGAGGCGCTGGTGCCAGTCCTTCTGTTGATATTGGGTGCAGAACACGGTCGAGGTTTCGCCGTAGCGGCGCTCCATCAACTCCAGCAGCATGGTGCGCATCGATTCCGTGGGCCGGTCCAGCAACCACTCGTCGATGACCAGCAGGGTGAACGCGGCGTATTTGCGGAGGAACTTCCCGGCGCCGCCGGGGCTGTCTTGCGCGGCGACCCAGGCTTCCTCGAGGTCGGGCATGTGGACGTAGTGGGTACGGATGCGGTGCTCGCAGGCGCGTTTAGCGATCGCGCAGCCAAGGTATGACTTCCCCGATCCGGTGAACCCTTGGAAGACGACGTTGTGCTGCCGGTTCACGAACGAGCAGGTCCCGAGCTGGGTCAGGAGCTGCCGGTTCAGGCTGCGCTCGTCGAGCAGGTCGACGCGCCGCAGGTCCGCGTTCGGGTAACGCAGCCCCGCCCGCTTAATCAGCCCGGCGACCTTGGAATGCGTGAACGATGAGTAGGCGTCATCGACGGCCAACTTCACCCGGTCCTCGAATGGCAGGCCGATGCTGAGCGTCTCATCCTGGGTGTGGATCGCCTCCAGCAGCTCGCCGGCGTTCATTTCGCGGAGCTTGCGTTTGGTTTCCCCGTCGAGGCGGCCCATCGGGTTCCTCCGGCGTAGTAGGCGCTGCCGCGGACGTAGCCGCCATCATCGGCCTCCGGCTCGTCGGGGACGTGCCCGGTCTTGTCCTGCCCGGTATCGAGAATCGGCCGCAGATGCACGTAACGAGGGGACCGGATCGGCCCCCGTAACGCCAACGCGCAAGCGGCCTCGACCCGGGCCGGGGAGAACCGCCGCGACAGGCGCAGCACCGCCAGAGCAGGGTCGTAGCCGACCTCCTCGATCGCCGCCGCTTGGAAGATCTTCCCGATCACCGACGTTGTCGCAGGTCCCATCCGTGCGGCCCAGTCATCGATCCGCGCCCGATCCCAGGCCTGCCAACTGCGGCCCTCAGGCAGGTCCGCGTTGTTCGTCTGATACTGATTCACCGAGCTGGCCGGCAGCAGCAGATGACTGGTCAAACGCTCATCGCTCCGATAGATCTCCAGCATCGTGTCCGTGACCCGGAGGTCAACCAGGGCGCCGATGTGGGCGAAGGGGACGGAGTAGAAGTTCTTCGCCCAAACCACGTGGGCGCTCTTGTTCACCTTCCGCCGGTAGGCCCAGGTGCTGATCTCGAACGCAACCGCCGGCAGCGGCTGCATCAGCGGCAGCTCCTCCGCGGTGAACACGCTCAGCCGGGACCCGTCCCGCTTCTGAAACGGCTGCCGGTTGTAGACATCGATCTGCTCCCGGATCCTCGCTCGCAACTGCTGAAGGGAGGTGAACTGTTCGTGCCGGAGTCCCGCGATGACCCAAGTCGCGACATGGGAGACCGTGTTCTCAACGCTCGCCTTGTCTTTCGGCGCCCGAACCCTCCCCGGCAGCACCGCCGCCGAGTAGTGCGCCGCCATCTCCCGGTAGGCGTCGTTGAGGACCACCTCGCCCTCGCGGGGGTGGGAGATCACCCCGGTCTTCAGATTGTCGGGCACCAGGCGCGGGACGGTGCCGCCGAAGAAGGCGAACATCGCCGCATGGGCGCGCAGCCACGACTCCTGCCGCATGTCCATCGTCGCCTCCACGAACGCATACCTGCTGAACGGCAAGCAGGCGACGAACAAATACACCCTCGAGATCTCCCCCGTGGCCGGATCCAGCAGCTGCATCGTCGGCCCGGACCAGTCAACCTCGATGCTCCGCCCGGCCTTGTGGCCGACCCGGGACGACGCCCCGGTCACGGCGGCGTGCTCGCCATAAAGCCGGCAGAACCGGTCGTAACTCATCACAGCCTGCCCGGCGCGAGAGGACGCGTCGACATACTCACTGTGCAGCAACTTCAACGTCACCCCGACCCTGGCCAGCTCGGTGTGCACCCGCGGCCAGTCAGGCTGCGCGAAGACGCTCTCCCGGACCCCGCGGCCGGGGAACAACGCCGAATACACCTCGCCCTCCGACATCTCCGCGACGTCTCCCCAACCGAGGCCCGCCAGCTCGGCCGCATCGAGGACCGCCTGAATGCTGTGCCGGGATATCCCATGAGCGGACTCGATCGCTCTTCGCGACAGGCCCCGATTGCGCAGCTGCAACACCAGCTCCGCTTTGATCTTCCGTACCATTACCGATACTCCTTCCACCACGTGGCCATCACATGGTGGGAGGAGCTTCTCAGGCGATGCACAGTCACGCCGACCGCGGTGCTCAACCACGCCATTCGCGCTACCGCGTGATGGCGCTCACCCACGACACCGGGGGGGCCACGAAGGCCAATATTCACGCCGCAATGAATGACGTCGTCGCTTTCATCGGTCGGGCCAATACACCCATGCTGGCCCAGGTCGCCATCACCCACGCGCAGTTCGAGACCATCCACCCATTCCCCGATGGCAATGGCAGGACTGGTCGCGCAATCGTCCAGGCGATGCTCCGCCACGGACAGGTCACCACGAACATTGCTGTGCCGGTCTCCGTAGGGCTGCTCCACGACGTCAAGGACTACTACGGCGCCCTCACCGCGTATCGACGCGGCGAACTCCGGCCCATCATCACGGCGTTCACCCACGCGGCCGGCTACGCCGTCGTCAACGGACGCCAGCTCCTTCGCGATATCGCAACCATCGAGACCGACTGGGAAGGCAGGATGCGCGGACTCCGCTCCCACGCGGCCGCACGTCGAGTCAGCGCCCTCGCGATCGCCCACCCGGTTCTCAACTAAGACCTCGTTGCTCGCGAACTCAGCGTGGCTACACCAACCGCATTCCGCGCGCTGGACACACTCGTAGAGCGAGGCGTCCTGAAGGCCGCGAACTCACATCGCCGCAATCGAGTGTGGCTAGCCGAGCCAGTGTTGAATGCGCTGGATGACTTCGCTGCGCGCGCTGGCCGACGAGCGACGGCGTAGTAGTAGTGCCCCTAATTCGCGTTCAGTCCGTTTGCCCGGCTATCGAGTGCGAGCTTCCAGAAAGCTTCCCTTTGCAGGATGGTGTCGTCGCGCGTTTTCTTGTCGAAGATCTCGAGGATCGAGTATTGGAAGTGGTTCACGATGTGTTCCGGCCCGCGAGAAGCGAGGATCCCCTCGAGTTTGCTGTTCCCGCCGGTGAGCTTGTTCACGTTCGCGTATGCGGTCCATCGCTGCCACAGACCATCCGCCTCCCCGGAGGCTGACCCGACGTAGAGACGTCCGTCGCTGACGTCCGTGATGACATAAACCGCTTTGACATTCGATAGTGCGTTCCGCCAGGACGGTTCAGCATTCTTCACAATGAGTTGCATCTCGCCGTGGCGGAGTCGGACGTTTTGATAGCCGGGGAAGGTGCCCAGTTTCGTGTCGGGTGCCAGCTCGTAAACGATGGGGTCAATCAGGCTTTCTTGCAGCGAATCGTACCAACGCAAGTAAGATTGGCCAGGCGGCACGTCGAGCTTCACGATCAGCCGCCTGATGTATTCCGAGTGCTGAGACAGAGGCGTGAGGCTGTACCCAGGTCCCTTGTTGATCTTCGGGATGACAACTTTCGTCTCGAAGAGACCACCGAAGATGAAGAAGTTCGGACCATAGAGCGGATACTGTGCGAATGCGAGCACGTAGTCCGCTTCGTCCAAGTTGTTATTGGAGTTCTTCTCTGCGCGGTATCTGGTCATGTTCAACCAAGGTTCTTGGTCGTCCTTCAGGAGCAGATCCCATGCGGGGACGCCGCCTGCGCCGGCTTTGATGTTGAACTTCACTTTCGTGCGAGCGGGGACGGGGACGGGCAGAAAATCGGTAAACCTAATCATGTGTGCTTCCGAGTTGCGGCGACCTTGGACAGTCTGAGGCTAGCGTCTCGAGATTGAACGCCGCGGCCAAAGCACCTCAGTCGGACTGCCGAGTTTGGAACCAGTCCCGGTCGTGTGGAGTCCTGGACCCGCGCCACCGATCGATGCCAGAGGCTGTCGTCCACGAACGGCGGAATGCTGCTCTCGCGGAGGCTCTCGTGATTGATCAGGTTGCGGTAGCCGCGGAATGGCGTCTCGGCACCCCTCCAGCCACGCCACTCCGGATCATCCGCGAACGCGTGCAGCCCGGCCGTTCCGGAGCCCGGGATCTGCGCACCCACCCCGATGATGTACGCCGCAGCGTGGCGATATGGCCTCATTTTCGAACGTCGTCGACTGCCCAGTGCTTCTTGATAGCGTCGACGATCGCGTCCACGGCCTCGTGCTCCCAGAAACGCAGCACCACCCATCCGAGCGACTCCAACTTGAGGGTGGTCTCGCGATCTCGCTCGGTGTTTCTTTGGAGCTTCGGCACCCAGTAGCCCACGTTGCTCTTCGGCATCGTCGCGTGGATCGGGCAGCCATGCCAAAAACATCCGTCGACGAAGACTGCGATCTTTCGCTTCGTGAAGACGATGTCCGCACGGCTTCGAAGTTCAAGACTGGGCCTGATGTCTACGCGGTATCGAAATCCGGCGGCATGCAGTGCCCGACGCACCGCGAGCTCAGGTTTGGTATCTCGAGCCTTGTTTCCGAGCATCGAGCGCCGAGTGCCCTCGCTCGATGCCCACGACATGAGAGTCAGAATACGCGTCTGAGCTCAGAGCCTGATCAACGTCCCATTCGCCCACAACGAGGTGAATCGTTGACGCACCTTGGAAGCGAATTCGGGATCGCGGATCAGCACCCCCGCCTCGAGGTTGCGATGCGCGGCGGCATCGCTGAAGTTTGCGCTCGTGATGAGCGCGATCGAGGAATCGACAATCACGACCTTTGAATGCTGAATGCCATACTCGCCCGCTGGAGCCACGTAAGCGAGGAAGCTCGCGCCCGAAAGCGCCTGCTGGAGGGCCGCAGCCGTGTCCTTCATCTTCGTGGCTTCAACGACCACGGTGACTGAGACGCCTCGAGCGATCGCCCGCCAGAGCGCATCGACGAAGGGCGAGTGCAACGTCGCCGAGAACGTCGACGCGAACACGTCTTCCGTTGCTTCGTCGATAAGGTGAGCTATCGCGGCGGTTGTATGGTCACTGTCACCCTCGAAGGTCGGTCCGCTCCACACGGCTCGCGGAGGGTTCGGGGCCTTCATGGCGGCGGCCGCGAATCCGCGCACTACAGCAGCTAACAGCGCAGCATCGCCCAGCAGTGAGAACGCCTCGCTCAACAGCCTGACTGCTGGGTGTGATCCGTCTGGAAGCGCCGACACCGCGAAGTCGAGTCGTCCGTCGATCTCCAAAGACGCTGCGATGCCTGTGGCCTGTGAAGGGGTGAGGGCCCTTGCGAGCCGAACGAGCACATGCATGGCGCTACACGCTGAACGCTGCGAGCACCGGCTGGAACAGCCCGTCTAAGGCGTGCTCTGGCCCGGCATTGAGCGTAAGGGCGAAGCGACGGTCGAGGAATCGGTTCGCCTTCTCGCACGATGTCTCCGACACGAACACGCAGAAATGGCAGGCCGCTCCGTGCAAGAAGTCCTCCTGACCGCTCGGCACCCGGTGCGCGCAGATGGGGTCAGACGAGCACCGCTCGGCGCGCCGCAGCGCATTGCGGAACACGTTGGCCAGCCGCTCGGTCCGGGCGAGATCCACCAGACCACCGAGCGTGCCCTCACTGTCGGGCGATGTCGTGGCGATGAGGATACCGGCCGCAGGCTTCCGCTCGTCGGTCTCTCGCCATGCATAAAGTCGCTCGGTTAGCGAGGCCGACCCGTACCCGCTCGACATCGCCATCTCGCGGATCAGCAAGTGCGACATCGTGTGCAGCGCCCAGTAGCGAGGCGGGGGCATCCGATCCGCTGCGACCATCTCCGCCGCTGTCAGGCTCTGCCGACGCTTCACGTTGCGCTCGTTCGCCGCGACGTGGGCCTGCCACACGTTCGATTCCAGTACTTCGTCTTCCCAGGCTCGGACTGCATCCTCATCGAACCGGAGGAACACCCCCTCGCCGCGGTCTTCCGTCGCCGGCACCCACTTGGGCTTGCCCGACTGCACCAGTGGTGCAATCCGGCTGGGAGCGTCCCCCACCCGGTCGAGCGCGTCGATGCGAGTGAATCCAATGAAAGCATTGGCCTTTTTCACGCGCTCCACAGCGACCACATGCGAGGTCACAGGCTGCAGAGCGGATGCCACATCCACCGGACGCACCCGAAATCCGGCTTTGCGATCTTCACTCTCGAAGTCCTCAGGATGCACCAGCGTGTCCCACTCCGGTTCCAGCAGGCTGATCGGGTCGAAGCTCGACGGCGTCGCCGCCAGGTCTGCCCCGGCGACCGCCTGGCCGCGAGCAATCAGAATCGCCTGCCAGAGCGCCTCGTCGGAAAGACCCTCGAAGAGCGCTCGGACGTTCTTGGGCCCGTACTTTCGCCACACGACCAGGTCTTCGAGCGATTGCACGTCGACGAATGTTGGGGCAGGCAGCCCCCTCACCGTCACGGCGACGTCCGCCGGTGTGACGTTCTTGCGGGCAGGCAGTACCAGAACGCTCACGGAGGCCGGAAACCACTGATTCGCCGCTCCGAGCAGCATGAGGCGCACTTCGGCCTGACATGGGTTATCCGCGGGCGCATATGTCGGAAGGTGCGGATGCCGTCCCCGGCAGTTGGGCAGCATCTTCTCGCCCCCGGCTCGGGTGAGCTCCGCGATGTTGCGGCTCGTCTCGCACGCCGCGCACCTGATCGTCACCTGCGGGCCGAGGTTCGATCGCCACTCCACCATCCGCAGCTCCGGTTTGGGTGCCTTCGAGCACGTGCCGCCCCCTTCATCGGCTCGATGCAGCCACTCCACGTAGGGGAACTCATCGAGGTGCCCATCAGTGCACGCGATCAGGTAACGGGCAGGCACTGCTAAACGCGGGCGCGCGTCCAGCGTTCCGAGCTTCTGGCCCTTCTTGGGACGGCCTTTGCAGTCCTTGTGTACGAACTGTGCTTTGTCGGGCCGGTGCTTGCTCTTATTCACGAATTCGAACTTCTTCGATTCCGAGATGGGTGCGAGCAAGTCACATCCCGTGCAGCGCAGCCACTGCGGGAACACTCTGGTCGGGATGCCGATCGGGGTGCCACTCTCGTACGCTTTCTCCGGAACCCAGGGCGGCTGTCGCAGCTCATCCACTTGATGCCCGAGCTGGCTACGCACGGCGGTCAGCAGCCGTTCCACCAAGACCAGCTTGGGCTTTCCCTGCCTGGAGTAGGCCAGTTCCCACGCGTCGAGGCCTTGCGGCATGACCGCGAGGTGCGGCATGTCGACAGTTGCGCCGATGCCCGAGGTGTAGAGCAACGAACTCGGGCGGACTGAGCCGACGCGGCTGTTGTTCTTCGAAGGGATATCGTCGAGGTCGCTGAACGGGTCGGCGACTTCGCCAGCGACAACGATCAGCTCTTCCGTCACAGCTGTCGTTTTCCCCACGTTGGTCATTTCGAGTCCTTCTTCGTAAATACCCAATTCGGTGCGGCGGCCGTGATCGGCTCCGCAAGTTTGCCGGCGAACGGCGTTACCAGCAGGTTGATCTCCGGCTGCACTTCGCGCATCGAATTCGCAACCTGGAACAGTCGACTGTTCTCGTCGGGTACCACAGTCTCGGGGCTGACGAGGAGTGGCGAGACGATCTGACCGCCAGCCACCGTGTCTTTTTGGTAGGTGAGCGCACCCGACCATTTGTCCGACTCGTCGGTCCACTTGTCGAGGCGGAGGATCAGTTTGCCGCGTGCGGCCTCAGCCACGAGATCATCCTGGCTCGCGACCGCGATCCGCTTGACGATCCGATCGACCAGCTTGTCAACGAACGGACGCCGGATCGCGATCGAGCCTGCGCCTTTTTCCGACGACAACGACGGGGTGTTTCGCTCGTCGGAGACCCGCGCTACCGCGACCAACAGACCTGTCAATCCTCGCTCGAGCGCCGCGTCGGAAAACGGGGTCACCGATAACGCCTCGACGTGCGCATAGAACGTCTCGTGGTAATGCTGGAACTGTTCGTAATGAGCCATGTCCCGTGGGCGAGAGCGGTTGGCGAGCGTCACTACGAGGCCGGGCTTGGATGCCTCACGGCCGACTCGCGACGACGCCTGGATGTACTCGGCGGTGTTCTTCGGCTGGCCGACCACGAGCATCAGCCCGAGACGCGGCACGTCCACCCCCACCTGGAGCATCGAGGTAGCGAGCACGACGTCGTAGGGGAACGCGTCTCGAGACTTGAGCTTCTTACCTGCCGCTTTGGCTGCAGCCGCTCGAACCGTATACTGCTGCTTGGCCTGCGTCGTGTCCAACTCGGGATCAAATGGCACCGCAAGGTTAGTCAGCGTCGCCGAGATATCCGACGACGAAATGCGCGACGTGAGTTCGCCGATCCGCAAACCCCTAGAACCCCGGCGAGGGTAGCCTGAGTCTTTGTCCGGATTGCTGGTGCGAGTGACGATGTCGTCTTCGAGGTATCGGCGCATGCCGGCGAGCTCCCGGGTCGCGGAGAAGTAGTCGACGAGGGTCGCATACGGCTCCGCCGCGTCGCCGTGCTCGTCGAACAGCTTCTGCCCGGCGAG
>NZ_JANLVV010000045.1:0-12761 GCF_031364185.1 Salinibacterium sp.
CACTGACGTAGCTGCGTCGTACGGTGTACGGGTCCGTCGGCGCAAGTTCGATCTCACCGCCGCCCTCGGCATCCAGCAATCGGGCGAAAACCGGGGTGGAATCCATGTCGGGGATGGGAAGCCAGTCGACGCTGCCGTCGCGCGCAATCAGAGCGACCGTTCTACCGTCCCCGATCGCGGCATAGTCCCGCAAATCGACATAGCCGTCTGTGCGGGTTCTCGAGGCTGCCATCCGTTGCCCTATCGTGCCACGCTGAGCATCGCATCCGCGGTGCGGAGCGAGAGTGCCATCGTCGCGAGGGCCGGGTTCGCAGACAGCGAGCTCGGGAACACCGAGTTGTCGCAGATCCAGAGATTCGGGATGTCGAAGCTCCGACCGTCGGCATCGACGACCCCGACGTCGGCCGTCTCGCCCAGCCGGCAGGTCCCGAGGGTGTGCGCAGATCGGGGCAAGACGAGGATGTCGTGGCCACCCGCCGCCGAGACGATGTTGGTCATCGTTGTGACCGCGTGAGCCTCGATCGCCTTCTCGTTCTCGCCCGCAGTGAAGGTCACGTGAGCTTTGGGCACGCCGAGTTCGTCGACCTCCTGAGACAGGGTGAGCAGATTCGAGTCGGAGGGCAGGCATTCCCCGTTGATCCCGACGCCGGCCATCTCCGGGTACCGCTCGAGCGCCTTGGTGAGTTCCGAACCCCACAGTGAGCTGCCACGGATCAGCGTCGTCGCGAAGGTCAACGGCATCACTCCGAGGCTCTGCATCAGGTAGCCACCGACGAAGCCGGCGTCGGGTGGGCGCACCATGTCTTCCGAGATGATCGACGACGGATAGCCGCGATAGGAGCGCATCGCCTGGTCGAATCGACCCCAGACCTGCACGCCGCCGTGCGCCATGAAGTTGCGGCCGACCTGGCCGCTGCTGTTGGCGAGCGAGTTGTGCAGCAGCAGCCGCGGGGTCTCGATCCCGCCGGCGCTGAGTACCAACGTCGCGCACCGTTGGCGGCGGTCGACGCCGTCACGCCGATAGATCACGGCCGTGATGGCGCCGGACTCGTCGGTTTCGATGGTGTGCACGGTCGAATCAGCGCGGATCTCGGCCCCTCGCGATACTGCTACCGGGAGGTAACTGGTATCCATCGACACCTTCGCGCCGTTTCGGCAACCCTGATGACAGGCGCCGCAGTTGACGCAGGCTTGCCGGAGCCCCCACCCCTCCTGCTGCCAGTCCTGACTGACCACGGCGGCGGGCGCATCGGTCGCACGAATGCCGAGCGCCTTGCATCCACGCATCATCATCTCGGACGAGGCGTTGCGCGCGACGGGTGGCAGGGCGTAACGCCGACCCGCATCCCAGGGATAGTCGGATGGCCCGGACACGCCGAGGTACTGCTCGACGCGAGCAAGATACGGCTTAAGCTCGGAATGGGCGATCGGCCAGTCGGCACCCTGACCGGTCTCGCTGCGGAGCGACATGTCGCGTGGGTCGGGGCGCGGCGTGAATGCACCCCAGTGGAGCGTCGAGCCGCCGACACCGCGACCGCTGTTATTCGGCCCGAAAGCGGTCGGTGTTTCGCCTCCGCTGAGCCGCTCCTCCATCCAGATGATGTCGACTGCCTCGGTCTCGTCGGGAGTGTGATTGCCGGGCTCGAAGTTCGGGCCGGCCTCAAGCACGACGACCCTCAGCCCGGCCGAGGCCAAGGACGCGGTGAGCGGGGCCCCGCCGGCGCCTGACCCGACCACGACCACATCGACGTCGTCTGCGTGGTCGAACACGCGCATGCCGCTCAGGTTCATTCGGTGCCGCCGTAGTTCGGTTCCCAGGGTTCTCGGCGGCCGACTTCGAGGAGGGCGAACCCCTGCTTGCGGTCGCCGTCGCCGCCGTTGCCAAAGCCGTCGTACATGACCCGGGAGAAAGTCGCCGGGTGTGCCATCCACTGACGAGCCAGATCCACGCGGGCGTCTTCGAACCAGAGCTGCAGCTGCTTCGAGTTCAGCATTGAGCCCTCGGCGGCGAAGCTGCCGTCGATGAGCTGCGCGATCGTCTCGCCCTGCCGCTGCGGGGTGTGACCGCCGAACCCGGCCAGCGCGTCGAGGCCGAGGCGATAGGCGTCCACGTCGGCTGGCAGGGCCGCGTTCCGCCAACCGTCGCCGCCTCCGCGACCGAGCTGCTGGTCCACACGAGCGGCGAGGTCGATCGCGCCGTCGCCCTGAGGGATAAGTTGCTCGGCGATCTCGCGCAGCGTCGCCAGTTGCTCGCCGGACAAAACCGAGGGCTCATATCCAGGGTCATCCGCCAACGCACGTCGGGACAGGATGCCGCGGGTTCGCTCGCTGGTTCGTTCCGACGAGATGACCCGACCGGTGCTCAGCGGAACTTCCGGAGATTTTCCGGCGCGATCATGCCAGAAGGTCCGGATCGCGGCGGCTACCTCTTGAGCGCGCTCGATCGGCAGAAGGTGGGCTGCATTCGCGATCGTCACGAACCGCGCCGCCGGGTAGGTGGCCCCGTTGAGGAGGCGCTGCGCGGATTCACCCAGGTCACCGTCCTCGGCGCCGGACATGATGAGCGCCGGCACCGCCAGGGCCCCGACCTCCGTGGACCAGTCTTCGCGACTGCCCCTCTCCAGCCAGGCGCGCCAGGCCAGCGGATCCGTGCGCCGCACATCCGATACCGCGGTCGTCATGTCCGTCTCGGCAAGAGGGCCGGCCGTGTTGGCCTCGATGAACTCGCGCGCCGATTGCTCGCTCAGGTGGCCGCCGGACGCCCAGCCGATCATCGACTCTCGGCGGTCCTCGGCCATCGGTTCGGGCGTCACGGGAGATGCGGCCAGCAGTGCAACGCCGGCGAGGCCGAAAAGGGGCGCCCGACCAGACAGAGTCCGCGCTGCGATGATCGAGGCGATTTTTCCGCCCATGCTGTGGCCGATGAGTATCCACCGCGCAGCACCACGAGCACGGATCCGGCGAATGACGAACTCGACCGTCTCCTCCACCGAGGCCCCGGCGACCCACGCCGTGTCACCGAACCCGGGCAGATCGATGGCGACCACCTCGATCTCATCAGCCAGGGCATCTCGAAGCTGAGCGAACTCGGCAGAACTCGCGCCCAGAGCGTGAAGGCAGAACGCCACCGGCCGCGCGGACGCCCGAGGGCTGATGCTTGACATGACACCAGCTTGTCGAAATGCTGCCAACACCCCAAGGGCTTGACAAGGACCGCCATTGAACTCCTGACCGGCCAGAAATTCAACCCCCAAACAGGCAGGGGCCTCATGCGTACGATCTTTCATATGGCAAACAACCAGTACACCTTCACAAACCCAGTGACTCTTTACCCCACCGGGCAGCCGCCGGAACAGCATCAGGAGGGCCCCGGTACTGAGCAAGGTCAGTTTCCGAACCCGGACGTAGGAGAGGACAGTTACGAGGGAACGGGTCGCCTGCGGGGCCGCAAAGCACTGATCACCGGCGGCGACTCGGGTATCGGTGCGGCGGTTGCGATCGCTTTCGCCAGGGAGGGTGCGGACGTCGCGATCTCCTACCTGGCGGCGGAGCAGATCGATGCCGATCGCACGATCCGCCTCATCGAAGAAGCAGGGCGCACAGCGGTCGCCCTTCCGGGCGACATCACCGATTCCCTTCATTGCCGCACCATGGTGGCCGAAGCGGTGTCGCAGCTCGGCGGGCTCGACATCCTGGTCAACAACGCCGGAAAACAGCAGTTCACCGAGGATCTTCTCGAGCTGAGCGACGAGCAGTTCGCAGAAACGTTGGATACCAACATCTCGGCCATGTTCTGGATCACGAAAGCCGCGTTGCCCCATCTTGGTGCCGGCTCCACGATCATCAACACATCATCGATTCAGGCGTACAAGCCATCCGGGATCCTGGTGGACTATGCGACTACCAAAGCGGCTATCAACACCTTCTCCAAGGCCCTCTCGCAACAGCTCGCGCCGAAAGGCATTCGGGTCAATGTCGTCGCTCCGGGGCCGATCTGGACTCCTCTCCAGACGGCTGGCGGTCAGCCCGCCAGCGCGCTTCCCACCACGGGCAAAGAAACTGCCCTTGGTCGGTGGGGCCAGCCAGCCGAGCTCGCCCCGGCCTACGTCTTCCTGGCATCCCCCGAGTCGAGTTTCGTTGTCGGTGCGACTCTAAACGTCGACGGCGGAATGCCGAACCCCTAGCCTTCGAGCAGAACTCCCGCCTCTGATGCTTCTCCGTGTCAATCCCACAGCGGCGGAAGCCACCAAGCGTAGGTTTACAGCACGACGAGCGAAGCGACCAACCCCGACGAAGTACACCGAAGGCCCGACGGTGTCTCGAATGCGACAGTCGAGGCGTTCGGGAAACTGTCCGAAGCACTCGAAGTCGTCGAGCATGCGCGGGCTGTTGTATGGCTTCCACCGACCTACCGGTAAAGCGGACCTCGTCCTCGGAGAGGCCGTCGAGCTGATGCGAGCAGCCGGACATACGGATGTCGGTGACCGTTTGAGTGAGATCATCGTCGGGCGCAATGTCATCGATGGGCGCTGGACATTCCAGATAGTCGAGGACTACGACGAGAACCATTACTCCGCATTCGTGGATGAGGAGCGAGCCGCTCGGCAGTCACTTGTCGAAGGGAAGAAGCACCTCTTCGAAGCCGAACTGAAAGAGGACCGTCGAACCCACGGCATGCCGCACCGCTAGGCACGGCCGACCGGCGTTTGAACGAGGCGATCGAGCGCGTCGGGGGCACGTTAGGCCGGAGTCTCCTCACGAAAACCACCGGGAGGCGGGCAAGCGATCGGTCGCCGGACGCAATCTCGCTATTCACTCCGCGTCAAGTGCCTCCAGCGCATGCTCGTGGGGCACCTTGCTTTTATAAACATCGGGCTGGGACTGCGTCATAGATCCCGAGGTAGTGAGCTAGCGCGAGTTCGACCTCTACGAGCTGATCCCGGGGGAGGTAGTCGACGGGATCACCAATGGCGTAGCCCACGTCGATCGAACGGATTTGGTCGACCAGGAGTCGAGTTCGTCTACCAGCGATGTGAAGCTCGGGACGATGAATGGATGGGCCGGCTGAGGTCGAGGTAGGGATTACGGTGACCACAGACAGCGGTGAGTCCGACGGGGATAGGACCAGACCGAACCGTTTGCCGCCCTGCTCGTGGCTCTGCGGCCGACCCAGATCAATCCGGTACACGCCCCCACGGATCACCAGGCTTCAGGTTCCGCGTTGATATCTTCGCCGTTTAGGGCCTCAGCGTCTGCGCGGAACTGAACCAGCCAGCGTTCGTGATCCAGCAGCCGTAGCGCACGGCGTAGCGTGTCTGAGGTTCGCTCGCCGGGAAGCCCAGCCTCGCGCAGAATGCGCTCGTCATCCGGCGTCGGACGGAAACCGATGGATGTTGGCATAGCGTTCATCTTATCGCGCGTCTAACAAATGTCGAACAATTGCGGCCGCGGACGAATATGCAATCGGATCCGTCAGTGCGTCGCTCCGCTGTGATTGTTGCGATATCTGGCGACGTTCTGTGATCGCAATTTTTCGCATCGAACTGGTTGCCCGCGTCGGTCCGAAGCAGGGGCACTGTCTCATATCCCATGGGATTCGAGACACTTTAGTTACGAGACGGTGCCATGCCGCGGATCGCCCGCAAGCGGAACGGCTAGAGCGCTTTCCAATGCGAGGGCCGGCTAAATCCGTCGGGCAGGACCGTCGAGTCATCGCCGCGGGCGCTGTTGACTTGCATCTGGGTTAGGTAGATCGCGCCGTCGAGGTCGGCACCGGCAAGATTCGCGTCTCGCATATCCACGCCGAGAAGATCGCACTGGTTCAGGCGAGCGGACTGAAGATCCGCCCCGATCAGCAGAGAGCCACGAAGTGTCTGGCCGCTGAGGTCAATTTGTGCAAGCTTCGAGCCCATAAGGTCGCTCCCGGGACCGAGGATCCGTCCACCTCGAGTCGTTTGCCCGATGGCATCGCCGATACCGCGAGCGATTCTGCTCGCTTCGATCAGCAGTGGGCGCGCACGATCGAATTCGGCGTCAATATCGACATCCTTGAGCTGATCCGGTGGGAGGTTGCTCAACGCGACGACTCGTTCAAACTGAGATACCAGCGGCGCGCGGTCCGCGTCACCGTCAACGAGAGTGACGGCTTGATCGAGGTACCAGAGGAGTTCGTGAAGCCGACGGACGATAGGAAAGGTGCTGAACATCGCATCACGGGTACCAAGATCGTCTCTCCACGACCGTCCTTCGAATGTATGCCGGGAGATCTTCTGCCCGGCACCGAAACAGTCGAACACCGTGCACCCCTTGAAGCCCCGCGGCCGCAGTTCCGAATGAACGGTGCACGCGTCTTGTCCGTCCAAATTCTCGCAGGGCTCACCGGCGGGCTTGTCGAACGGGAAATCTACCGATTTCGAGAATGCTAGGGCCACACAACAAAGTCCGAAGCAATTGGCACAATCAGCCCCGAGATCCTCTCGGCGCCCAAGCTCGACTCGTGTGCGGTTCCCCATTCGCACAATCGTACTTCGCCACTCCTTGACGACTCAGCGACAACAACGCGATTGCCCCCTGCAGCCGCCCGCGAGCGGGACGTCCTGCGAACTCTCACTGCAGTATCCACTAACCGGGCTGTAATGGTATGCGTTACTGCCGCCGAGGCGTCCACCCCGGTGGCAACATGCCAGTGGTCTTCCCACGTTCAGAATCAACCTCTGCAGACCAGCCTTGAGCTGCCAGCTGGTCGCCGAAGGCACCCCGCGCCAAACGCAGCCCAAGGTCTGGGTGGCTCATATCAGGCGCACCGCCACGACGCGTCGAGGCCCGCACGCTCCAATCTTTGTCAGCAAAACCTCCCCCTCGGAAGACACGATAATCACCGTAGCGGGCCGGATCGAGCAAATCCCAGCACCACTCCCAGACGTTCCCAAGGGTGTCGTGGAGCCCGAAGTCGTTGGCTTGTTTCAGACCAACTTCCTTCGGATTCTCTAGCCCGTCATTCGCTGTCCACCCGATGACGTTGAGAGGCCCATAGTGTGGCCCAACAGTGCCAGCGCGGCACGCATATTCCCACTCAGCCTCGGTTGGCAAACGGTACCCCGACGCACCCGTCCGCCAAATCACTGCGCCTTCATCAAAGGTGTACGTAGGAGTAAGTCCTTCGCTCACTGACGCTGCATTGCAGAACTCGATGGCGTCCCGCCAACTAATATCCACCAGCGGCGACTGGGCACCAGGTCCGCCGCTACCAATCAGCTGCGCCGCCTGAGCGGTAGTGACAGGGACGACCCCAATTTCGAATGGATCCAATTGGACAACCCAGCGGCGATGGCGTCTCGCGTCGTGTAGTTGGACTTGTCCGGCAGGTAGCGGACGAAGGTCGAACATAGACATTTCACAATGCTCCCACGTGGCCGTCCCGCAAGCGGGACCTCCAGTGGGTACTCGGAGGCTGGCGCTTCCGACACTCCCAAATTGTGACGGTACCCGTTTGACTGTCCCGACACTAAGCCCGATGACGGGGCGCCACCCGCACGAGCTCGTCGTCTTACCGTCTCGTAACCCTAGGGATGCAAGACGGCTTACGTCCTCGCCTCTGCGAATTCCACGAAGGCCAGAATCCAACGGCCCGCCGATTCTCATAACTAAGTCTCGTAACCTTGACGCATGGATGTCGGCACTCGCCGTTAGTTATGAGACGACGAACCCCCGACCGCTACTTCAGGATGCGGATCATCTTGCGGTTGACGAACTCCTCGATGCCGAAGCGCCCGAGTTCGCGGCCGAATCCGGAGCGCTTGATGCCGCCAAACGGCAGTTCGGGGCTGTCGAGCCCGACACCGTTGACAAAGACCATGCCGGCCTCGATCTGGTCGGCCACCCGCAGCACCTGCTAGGAGTCGGTCGAGAACAGGTACGAGCCGAGTCCGAACGGGGTGTCATTGGCGAGGCTGACGGCCTCGGCCTCGTTCTCCACGCGGTAGACGGTGGCGACCGGCCCGAAGAACTCCTCGTGGTGGGCATCCATCTCAGGGCTGACGCCGGTGAGCACCACCGAGGGGAAGTAGGTTCCGTTGCGCTCGCCCCGCGCCGCGACAGTGGCGCCCTGGGCGATGGCGCGCTCCACCTGCTCGTCCAGGCGCTCCGCCGCGAGTTCGGATGACAGCGGTCCGAGCACGGTGCCGTCGGCCATCGGATCCGACGGGGTAGCCTCGGTGAGTTTCGCGGTGAAGCGCTCGAGGAAGTCGTCGTAAAGGTCGCCGATCACCACGAATCGTTTTGCCGCGTTGCAGGCTTGACCGTTGTTGTCGATGCGACCCGCGACCGCGGCATCCACCGTCGCATCAAGGTCGTCGGTGCTGAGCAGAATGAAGGGATCGGACCCGCCAAGTTCGAGCACGACCTTCTTGAGGTTGCGGCCGGCGACCTCCGCCACTGCGGCTCCCGCGCGCTCGGAACCGGTGAGCGAGACCCCGACGAGCCGTGGATCGGCGATGAGCCCGGCGATCTGCTCATTCGACGCGTAGATGTTCGTGTAGGCGCCGGCGGGGAACCCGGCGTCGTGGAAAATCTGCTCGATCGCCGCGGCAGACTCCGGGCACTGCCCGGCATGCTTCAGCAGGATCGTGTTGCCGAGCACCAGGTTAGGGCCGGCGAATCGGGCCACCTGGTAGTAGGGAAAGTTCCAGGGCATGATGCCGAGAAGCGGCCCGAGAGACGATCGGCGAATGAAGGCACTCCCGTCCCCGTCGAGCAGCTCGATCTGCTCATCGGCCAGGAACTTCTGCCCGTTCACCGCGTAATACTCGTAGATGGCCGCACTGAAATCCACCTCGCCCAGGGCCTGCGCGAGGGGCTTGCCCATCTCCCGCACGATGATCTCGGCGAGCGCTTCGCGACGTTCGACGTGAAGATCCGCGACCCGCTGAACGAGCGCGGCACGCTCCGTAAGGGTGGTCGTGCGCGACCAGGTGCGGTGAGCGGTATCCGCTGCACCGAGGGCAACGTCCAACTGGGCGTCAGTGGCCAGCGCGAAGGATGATTCCCGGGCACCGGTCGCGGGGTTGATTACAGCGTACTCGCTCATTCTTGCTCCTCGGTAGTGGTGATTGGCTGGCTTCGGCCGGGAGGGGGAGTTGCGTCTTCGCACCACCCGTGTTCCGGCTCGTGCCCCGCATCGGTTCAACGAACTCTGGACACAAATCTACGGGATGGCCGTGCATGGCGCAGCGATCGTCGCCTGGACGTCGCCGCCGGCAACAAGTCCCCTTTCATTATTCAGGAGGTGACGGGAGAGGTGGGGCGGGAGTGGCTGGTGGGGACCACTCCCGCCCCTTCACCCACTCCAGCCACATAACCTCCTGAATAATGAACAGGGTCAGCTGCCGGGCTTCACCTGGAAGATGCCTTTCGAGGGCGGCGGAGACTGCACCGCGCTGGCGTCGGTGACGACCTGGGCGCTCGCGATGAACTCGCGCAGCTCTGCCCCGGCCACAATTTTCGATGGATGCGGCCCTGCGGCCAGGAGCCGCGGCATGCAGTCGAAGGGAAGCTCAGTGGCAGAGCCCACCAGCACCAGGTTGCCGAACCTGCGGCCCTTCAGGATCTGCGTCTCAGCCAGGATCGCGACGTGGCCGATCGCGGCCGAGAGGGTGGCCGCCTGCGAGCGGGCGAACGCCAGCCCCGGGCCATCCGCGACGTTCGCGATGACGATGCCGCGCGCAGAGAGCAACGAGACGGCGCTGCGGTAAAATTCGATGGAGGTGACATGCGCCGGCGTTCTCGCGCCGCTGAACACGTCGACGACGAGCAGGTCCACGGTTCCCCGAAGCCCCGGTGGCAGCTTCTCCATCACCGCGCGGGCATCGCCGTGTCGCACCCGGATCGACGCGGTCTTCGACCACGGCAGCTCGGCGCGCACGAGGTCGACGAGGTCTGATTCGAGCTCGATCACCTGCTGCCGGGAGCCCGGTCGGGTGGCCTCCACGTAGCGGGGGAGTGTGAGGGCTCCGGCGCCGAGGTGCACCGCCGTGATCGGCTCGCCGGGCATCCCGAGCTGGTCAATCACGTGGCCCATGCGCCGCACGTACTCGAAGAACAGCTCGGTCGGGTCGGCGAGATTCACTTGCGACTGCGGGGTGCCGTCAACGGTGAGGGTGTACGCGCCATCGACCCAGCGGTCGGGCGCGATGGTCGCCAGGTAGCCACTCACGGCGAGCACTTTCGACGGGACTTCGGGCACGGTCCGAGGCTACTGTGCTTACATGAGCGAACCGAAGCGCCACGTTCCCCCGCACATGCGTGCACAACTCGATGCCCAGTCATACCTCGGGCCGGCGACCTTCGGCATGAGGCCGCTGCTCACCGAACCCGAGCAGCTTGACGAATGGCAGCCGGATGTCGCCATCGTCGGAGCCCCGTGGGACGACAACACCACGAACCGCCCGGGCGCACGCTTCGCACCGCGCGCGATCCGGGCGAACGCCTACGACCCGGGTACCTACCACCTCGATCTGCAGATCGAGATGTTCGATCATCTCGAGGTGGTCGACTACGGGGACGCCGTTACAAGCCACGGCATGTGGGAGCTGTCGAAGGCTGCCATTTACGAGCGGGTTCGGGATGTCGCGAGCCGAGGGATCATCCCGATCATCATCGGTGGCGACCACTCCATAACCTGGCCGGCAGCCACTGCGGTGGCGGAGCATCACGGCTTCGGCAACGTGACCATGATCCACTTCGATGCGCACGCCGACACCGCCAACATCATTGAGGGCAACCTTGCGAGCCACGGCACCCCGATGCGGCGACTGATCGAGTCCGGGGCGATTCCGGGGCCGAACTTCATCCAGGTCGGGTTGCGTGGGTATTGGCCCGGCGAAGAAGACCAAAAGTGGATGCGCGATAACGGCCTGCGACACTTCATGATGCAGGAGTTCTGGGAACGCGGCACCAAAGCCGTGATGGCCGACGTCGTTGCGGCTGCGAAGGAGAAGGGCCATAAGGTCTACATTTCGATCGACATCGACGTGCTCGACCCCGGTTTCGCGCCGGCCACGGGAACGCCCGAGCCGGGTGGTTTCGCCCCGATCGACCTGCTGCGCATGGTGCGCCAGCTGGTGCTGGAGACCGATGTCGTGGCCTTCGACGTGATGGAGGTCGCGCCGGCCTACGACCATGCCGACCTCACGATCAACAATGCGCACCGCCTCATCTGGGAGGCGCTCGCCGCGATGGCGGTCCGCAAGCGCGACGCCACCGCCTGACGCCATCTGCAACCGGTGTTGAGCTCGCGCCGCGCGCATCCATTGTCCAAATGAAGGAGATTTCTCTTCACCAGAGCCTGCACAGTGTGGGGTGGCCCGTTGTTTCCGGACAGGGCTCTGTGTTTGTTTTCTATGCTGCCACGGGTTGGAGTTCCTGGAGTTTCTCCCGTGGTGTGAGGTAGGCCAGTCCTTGGTGTAGCCGGGCGTTGTTGTAGTGCTCGATGTAGTTGTTCACCTCGGCTGTTGCCGCGTGGCGGCTGGTGAATGTCAGCCAGTCGAGGCGTTCGGACTTCAGCTTCGAGAAGAACGATTCCGCGACGGCGTTATCCCAGCATTCCATCCGGTCTCCCATCGAGCGCAGGATGCCGTGTCTGCCGCAGTAGCGGGCGAAGCGCTTCGACCGGTATTGGACGCCGTGGTCGCTGTGGAAGATGCTCCCCGGGGCGATCAGGCCTGATTGGCGGGCCTGGTTCATGGCCCGCACGATCAAGTCCGCGGTCTGGCGTCTGCTAGTCGCGTGCCCGAGGACGGTGCGGGTGGCCAGGTCGATGACGGTCGCGACATAGAGCCAGCCCTCTGCGGTAGCAACGTAGGTGATGTCGCCGACCATGATCGCTCCCGGGTCCAGGGACTCGAACTGGCGCAACAACAGGTCGGAGGGGTCCTTGACCCGCGCCTGACGACGCTTCGTCCTGCGGAAGTTGCGGCCCGCTGCCAGCGACAGCAGCCCGTGGGCGGACATGATTGCGGCGACCGTTTTGCGGTCCACAGCGGTACCCGTCTTGCGGATACCGGCGGCGACCTTCCGGTAGCCGGCGACGTTGTTCGACGCCGCGAACACCGTGATGACCTGGGCGGTCAGCTCGTCGCGACGACGAGACGCCGCGGTCGGCGTGTGCGCTTGCCAGTCGTAGAACGCCGACCGTGACACCCCAAGCCGGTCACAGAGGTAAGACACGGGGAAGTCGGCCTTCAACCGGGCGATCACAGCGAATCGTTCGCGTCGCGATCGAGTTCCCGGAAGAAGGCCCCCGCTTTTTTCTGGAAGTCCAGATCCCGCCGCAGCCGAGCATTCTCCGCCTCCAGATCCCGGATCCGCGACCGCTGCTCCCGCGTCAACTCGCCCCCAGGATCGACCTCCCGCAGCCGCGCGTTATTCACCCACTGCCAGAGCGTGCGGTGATCGACACCCAACTCCCGCGCCACCGCCGATAACGACTTCTCGCTCTCCGCTACCCGCTTCACCGCCTCAGCCCGAGCCTCCGGGGTCACACCCAAATACCTGCGTTCCACCATGCGCCAATCCAATCAGTTCAGGAGAACTGTCCGGAAACCACGGGTCACCCCACCGCGAAGAAGTGCTGGTGGGTGAAATCTCCTTCATTTGGCCGAGGGGACGAGCGGCAGACGAGCGGCAGACGCCCGAGAGGACCGGCCGCGGACGGGGATGCGGGCGGCCGGTCACCCGCAGCAGCGATAATTGACGGATGCCCACCA
>NZ_JANLVV010000006.1:0-3213 GCF_031364185.1 Salinibacterium sp.
ACCCGGAATCAGATACGTCGGCAATGGGAAACCCCGAGGGCGACGACCCCAAACACTCTAAACGTCACCGATGTCCTGACACACCAAACCGTCACCGATGTCCTGACACAAAACCGTCACCGATGTCCTGAGACATCACACGGGCAGATTTACCGCCAACCAACGGCGTGTCACCCTAAACTGCAGGAGTTATCAACACGTGAGACGCCCGCGGTAGCCTCAGGCGATGGACTTTCTGATCCGCGACGCCGTGCCCGATGACGCCGAGGCCATCTCCCACGTCCGGGTTGAAGGATGGCGCGAATCGTACGCACACATCCTGTCTGCGGGGTTTCTTGCTGCGCTGGATGCCTCGGCGCAGGTCGAGCGGTGGCGCGAGTCCATCGCGAGTGGCCGCACCATCGTCGTCGCGGAGGTTCATGGCAACGTTCGAGGTTTCGCGATCTCCGGGCCTGCGCGGACGGAGAACTCGCCGCACGACCTGGAGCTGCAGGCAATCTACCAGCTCGCGAAGATGCACGGCTCGGGCTCGGGTCAGGCCCTGCTGGACGCCTCGATCGGCAACCAACCTGCCTACCTGTGGGTTGCCGAACTCAACCCTCGTGCGATCGCCTTTTACCGGAAGAACGGATTCCGAGCAGACGGGGAGCGCATGATCTCACCGGAATGGGAGAACTTGGTCGAGATCAGGATGGCCCGGTAGCGACGCTGGTGCGGGAGTGAGGGGCAGCGCCCTCGCTCGAGTTGTTCACACGGAGCAGAGCGGTCGATTCGTTTCAACCCCGCCGGTGGTGGCGGTGATAACGAACTTGCAGGGGTCGAACCCGTTGCGAACGATGGCGCGCACCACCCCGGCGATCTGTCGGGCGTTCAGCTCCGGAGCGCGGGAGAGCACGAAACCGTTCGTCCGTGTTGGGTCTCCCACGACGGCCCATGAGTATGACTGCTGGTCGAGACCGATCACCCAGTATGCGCCGGCCGCCTGGAACAAGAACTGGCCGTTGGCCTGCGCAAAGGTGACCTCGAGCTGAGCGTTGCTGGTTGGCCCAGTGACCCGGGCCCTTCCCTCGACGGTGCTCACGGAGCCATCGGCGACGGTGCAGGTATTGATCACCTTCACCAGCCCGTCAGGCAGAGGGGTGTATTCGGCCCGCGTATCCCTCACGCACTGTGCGGTGAATCGTGCTGGGATGGCCGCAAGTTGCAGCCAGGTTCCCGAATAGCGTTGCAGATCGAGCGACGCAACGGGTTTTACTGCACGGGGTGTCGAGGCGGCCTGGTCGCCCGACGCGAATGCGGGAGCGACCGCAACAGTTGATAGCAGGGCTAGCGTGCCCAGCACTGCGGTGACCCGACGAATGGTCCGACGTATGTTCTTCATTGTCTTCTCCTTGAGGAACGGAACTTGGGCGCACCGTAGGCGATGCACCCAGGTCTCATCAGGGAAGTCAACCGGTCGGTTTACGAGCAAGTAGACCGAAAAATGAACCTTCCTGTCTACCATGGTGCCTCGGTACTCGTCGGGCCGCAATAACGCGGCTCAGATCACCGACGTCAGTGAGCGAGTGTTGCCACTGACTGGGCCCACAAGAAATACTTGTTCTTGCCCAGATCGCCCACGGTGGTGATGTTGAAGGCGGCCTTGAGGTGGTCGGCATCGCTGTCGCTCACGCCCTGAAGGGCCGAGACCGGAGCCTGCGCGAGCTCCGCAATGCTCGAGTTCTCGTATGCCTTGTCGAACTTATCGGTGATGCCGGCCATGATGAGCCCTTCTTCGTGGCGAAGTAATCGCGAACCCGAGCCTAATAAGGTGCCGCCCTTTTGTGGTGAATCGGCGCCAAACTCGTCGAACGCTTACGGCAATACGCCCACCGAGGCGAGGGCCGCACGCAGGAGGGCTCCGCGCCCGCCCTCCATGTCAGAGATGACGGATTCCGAGACAGCCTCGGCGGGTCGCATCCAGGTCACCTCGAGGGCGTCCTGGCGCGGCTCGCACGTTCCCGTGATCGGCACCACGTAGGCGAGGGAGACGGCGTGCTGGCGGGCATCCATGAACTGGCTCTCACTGGGCCAGGGGAAATACTCGGCCACCGAAAACGGCAGCGGACTGGCGGGGAGCAGCGGAAATGCCATCGGCCCGAGGTCTTTCTCCAGGTGACGAAACAGTGCATCGCGCACCGTCTCTCCGTACATCACGCGCCCGGATACGAGCGTGCGCGCGATCTCGCCGTCGTTGGCGCGCAGCAGCATCCCCACCTCGGTGACGCGCCCGAGCCCGTCGACACGCACCGGCACGGCCTCGACGTAGAGCAGTGGGAGGCGACGACGAGTCTCGGCCAGCTCCTCGTCGCTCAACCAGCCTGAGTTGGGGTCGGGGGTGCCTGTGGAAGCCATGCTCCATTCTTACCCCACTGGCTCGCGCGAGCCGACCGCTTCTCACAGTGGAAGGATGGAAACGTGAAACTGGATGAATCAGCGATTCTGTGGTCTGCACCCGAGGGCGAGCGTGACGGTCGTCCCCTGCTGGTGCTGCTGCACGGGTACGGATCACACGAGGGCGACCTCTTCTCCCTGTCCCCCGCGCTCCCGCTCGAACCGGTGATCGCCTCGGTGCGCGCGCCGATCGCCGAGAGCGGCGGGTGGGCTTGGTGGTCTCGCCGGGACAGCGTCGCTGGCGATCCACCCCTTCAGATAGTGGATGCCGCGGCCAAGGCCGTCATCGAATGGCTCGACACTCTGCCCGCAGGTCCCGTCAGCCTGCTCGGGTTCTCGCAGGGTGCCGCGATGGCGCTGCAACTGCTGCGACTCGATCCCGAGCGTTTCACCGCCACCGTCTCGTTGTCAGGGTTCGTCGCCGGGGGCGAACACCCCGGCGACGCGCGGCTCGCTGAGGTGAAGCCGCCGGTCTTCTGGGGGCGCGGAACCGACGATGCGGTCATCCCGGATCATGCCATCGACCGCACCGCGACATGGCTACCCCCTCACACCAGCGCCACCATTCGCACCTATGAGGGTCTAGGGCACGCGATCTCGACTCCTGAGCTTGTTGAGTTCAGTGGTTTCTTGCGCACTCACGCCCAGATCGTGCGGCCGGGCGCAACCCCTGACCAGTGACGGTGGTACGGGGGAGGATAGGAGCATGAGCTCGGTGCTCGACCAATTTTCCCCCGCGACCCGTGAGTGGTTCGACGGGGCGTTCGCCGCGCCCACCCC
>NZ_JANLVV010000001.1:0-40386 GCF_031364185.1 Salinibacterium sp.
TCATGCGGGTTAGGGTCATGGAATGACCAAGCAGACGTCCAGGCGCCGCCAGTGAGCGGCTCACTGGTTCTCGACATCGTGCTCGGTCTCGTGCTGATCGCCTACAGCGTGTACGGCTTCCGCAATGGATTCTCTCGAAGCGTCTTTGTGATTGCGGGTGTGGTGGCCGGAGTGGTCGGGGCATTCTTTCTGGCGCCACTTGCCGCGACGTGGGTGCCCGTGTCATTGCTGCGTCCGGCCGTCACCATTTTTGTTGCCGTTGGTCTTGTGGGGTTCGGGCACGCATTGGGCAGCGCGATTGGGCGCGGAGTGCGTCGCGGAGTGGCGAAAAGCGCGCTGGGTGGGTTCGACAGGGTGGCCGGAGCTGTCGTTACCGGCGTGGCTGCCGCGCTCGTAGCATCCGTCGTCTCCTTCAGCGCCAGCCAGCTCGGGGTGCCGGTTCTCTCGAAGGCCATCGCCGACTCAACGATTCTCACCACCATTACGACCGTCACCCCGGCACCCGTGCAGGCGTTTCTCGCGCAAATGCGCGGCGCGGTAGTCGACCGCGGAATCCCGATCATCACCGATGCGCTCGGAGAGAAGACCGCAACCATCCCGCAGATCGACACCGGCAGTGAGGCCCTCAACACGGCCGCGCAGTCTGTGGTGCGAATCACCGGCAACGCTTATGCGTGCGGCCGATCGCAGTCTGGTTCCGGATTCGTGATTTCGGACGACCGCATCATCACGAATGCCCACGTGGTAGCTGGCGTTAGCGAACCCGTGATCGAGGCCCCCAACGGTGAAGTCGTGACGGGCTCGATCGTCTACTTCGACCCCATCGACGATCTCGCGGTCATCGCTGCTCCCGGGCTATCTGCGGCGGCACTCAGTGCCAGTGAGACCCTGAACGAAGGCGACGACGCCGTGGTGGAGGGCTACCCGTACGGAGGACCGTTCATTTCCGGAGCGGCCGATGTCATCTCGGTGAGCACCGCAAAGGTGGCCGATATTTATGGGTCAAACTCGAATAACCGTGAGGTCTACACGCTTGCAGCAACGGTGCGCGAAGGCAACTCGGGCGGACCACTGCTGACCCTTGACGGGCGCGTCTCCGGCGTAGTTTTTGCCCGCAACGCTGATAACGAGAAGGTCGGATATGCCATGACCATGGCGGAGCTGGGGCCGGTCGCCTCCCAGGCTGCCGGTCTCACCGATGCCGTCTCAAGCGGGAGCTGCATCACCGAATAGGCCCGGCTTGCTGCTACCGAGTGAACTCCCTGGGCGTGGCGTCGCTGGCAGCAGTGCGGATGAGGCCTCGGCGGCGAGCGATCAGTACCGTGCCGAGAATGATCAACCCCTGGCCCAGGATGTAGCCCAGCATGACCAAAGAGTCTTTCTGCCAGAGTGCGAAGTCGGGCCAGAACAGCTTGAAGGCGAGCAGGGTATCCGACGCAAGAAACAGCAGCCCTCCGATCGCGATTGTGCGAGTCGCGCCGAATGCCGCGGCCGTCGACCCGCCAAGCACGAACCCATAGACCGCCACCGGGAGCAGCAGCGTGCCGAGGTAGGGGCCGAGTACCACCAGCAGCGCTGCCCACCAGAACACCAAAGCGAACGCCACCCGCGGCACCCTGCGCACGCGAAACTCGCGCAGGAACAACACCAGGTAGGCGACGTGAGCAATCAGGAAGGCACCGAGGCCGGCAACGAATCCTGAGTTGCCGGGGGTGGAGAGCAACAGGTCACCGGCCCAGGAGAAGAGCAGGGCAAGGCCACCCCAGAGTGCAATGCCGCTCCGGACGGCGGGCAGGGCCACGAGCATCCCGAGCAGAAGGGCTGGCATCAAAAGACCCTTGGTGGCGGCCGACACCGTGGTGACGCCGATAACGAGTGCGACCAGGTGCAGGCTGCCGACCGTTGCATACGGCGCGAACGCCCACCACTGGGCAGTGCCGAGCCGCGAACTCATGCCCTCAGGGTAGGCCAGGGCGACGGTTTAGGGGGATGCGCGCCGTGGAGAGCCGGTCACTCGGATGCGACGCGCCTTCGATGCCGTCAGCACGAGGGCGAGCACCGCCCCGATCACGGCACCGAGTGAGTTGGCCAGAAGGTCACGAGGGTCGGACACCCGATTCGGCACGAACTGCTGGGCAAACTCGATCCCGATCGTCATCAGCACCCCGAGCACGACGGCAAGCCACCACATCCTCCTGCCGAACAGCAGGACTAAAAAAATTCCGAATGGCACGAACATCGCGATGTTTGCGAGGAACTCAAGCCGCAGAAAGGTGAACCACTCGGTGGCCGGGTAGCGCCCCAGAAGTTCCGCGAGTTGCCACAGCGCACCGGATTCCAGCCCGGTGGAGAGCGGCGTGAGCGTGAGCCAGCCGACGAGGGCCAGATAGGCCAACGTCACGAAGCTCAGGATCGGGTGCCGCAGGAACATCCCTCTATCGTGCCGCACCAGCGCGGGAGAAGCCTCCATGGCATCACGGGCTGGTCATCATGATCGACACAAAGGCGGCGATCACAGTACAGACCGAGAGATACACCACACCCGTGGCGACGGCGGCCCAGGCGATGCGCCGCACCAGGGCGCTTCGCACCCGCGCGCGGATTAGTCCAAAGTCTCGGTGAAGTTGTTGGGTATCGAGCGCGGTCGTGCCCGCCGCAGGCCAGGTGGCATCCAGGTCGGCCACATCGGAGATGAAAGCGACGTCATCGCCGCTCAAAGTATGGGGTGCCGAGCCCAGCAGTCGCTCGATGTCAGCGGAGGCGATAATGCGCACTTCACTGGCGAGAACCTTGATGATCAGCCGCTTGGGGTCGACCACCACGAGCAACGGACACACCACAACCGGCTTGCCCACAGCGACGGCCAATAGTTGTGACGCCTCCTCAGCTTCCGCCCTCGCGACCAGGATGTCGTCGCGCGTCTCCCCAACGACAACGAGGGAATCACCGTCGATGATCACATCCACCCCGCTGCAGTGCGCCGTGTGCACCGTGAATACGCCGGCGGGCCCGATGACAAGGTGGTCGAGCGATCCGCTGCGGAGTGGGACATCGTGAAGCACGTCCCAGCGTTGACCAAGATTCTCGAGCACGTCGCCCACGAGCAACTCGGCGAGCGCTCCTCGATAGAAACTTCGCGACTGGAATGTGAGCGGGCTGACCCCGAAGATTCGGGCCACCCTGGACTGGCGGTGTGCGAGAGTTTGCGCGGTAACGACGTCGAACATCGCCGACTGGCCAGCAACTCGTTCGCGCAGGACGCGGCTCGGTGCCATCCGTTCCTCCGCCTACCTGGTTAACTACGTTGGGCCGGAGACTCCCCCGCCTCCGGCCCCACTCGCTGCGACGAATCGCACCTGACGAACTTTCCCTCCCCCGAGGGTTGTTCGTAAGGCAATACTGGCCAGCGGTGAGCCCGGCGGCAATCCCCCACTGAGGGTCACACCCAAGTGAGGGGTGCCGCGGGCCCGGTATTCTGCTCGATACCGGCAGGGATGGGGCCGGAGGTCACCAGATGCAATCGCTGAGTAGGTCGAGTCATCGCCACGTACAGGGCTGCGGCACCTCGGGCTATCTCCTCCACGATGACCTGTGGCTCCACGATCACCACGGCGTCGAACTCAAGGCCCTTGGACTCCTGCGGCGTGAGCACCGCGATGGCGCGCGCCAGCCCGGCCGCACCCCGACCGACCTCCGACCCGAATGCTTCGGCGAGGGCGGGCCACACCACGGCGACGAGGCTCTCGCTCATAATGACCGCCGTGGTTCCGCCGGAGTCGATGTCACGATCGCCACGCACGACGGTCACCACCTCATCGGCAAGGCTGTGCTCTACGGAGACGACATGGACGGGCCACTCGCTCTGCCTCACCGCCCGCGACCGTGTGATGTTGACACTATGTGCGAGTGCCATGGCCTCCGCGACTCCAGAGATCTGGGCAGGGGTGCGGTAGTTGACGGTCAATTCTTCGAGCCGCCAGTTTTCGCCGACGTGTGGTGCCAACGCCTCGGCCCAACTCGTCGCGGCGGCCGCCGCCGAAGCCTGGGCGATGTCGCCCACAACCGTGAACGATTTCAGCGGGTTTCGACGCATCAGCAGCCTCCACTGCATGGGCGAGAGTTCCTGCGCTTCATCCACTACGACGTGGCCATATGCCCAGGTGCGATCGGATGCGGCCAACTCGGCCGTCGTGCCGCGCTCGACCGTCGCCTGAAAGCCCTCAGCAAGCGTCTCGGCGTCGACCATGCCCCCGACCTGCATATTCTCGATGGCCGCCTGGGCGTTCTCGATATCACGCTTGCGCTGCTGCTTGCGCTCCCGCTTATCGACATCGGCACTCGCATCCACCTCGCCCAGAAGCTCAGCGGCCTCATCCAGCAACGGGACATCGCTGACCGTGAAGGGCGAGTCGCGATCGCGGTGAAGCAGCGCGCGCTGTTCGGGAGTCCACCGGTCCGTAAGTGAAGCGAGCCACTGCGGCCGGGCAAATAGGTCTTGCAGCAGTCGCTGGGGAGACAGCGGAATCCACGCGGTGTTCAGCGCAACCTTCACGTCGTCAGAGGTGCGAATATCTTCTCGCAACCAGGACTGGTCGCTCTCCTCGATGGTGTTTCCGTGCGACCGCAACTGCTCGGCGAGCATCCGCGCCAGGCTCGATAGCGCGGCCTTATTGAAACTGACCCTCGCGAGGTTGTGCGGCTTCTTCGTATCCCACGCACGCTGCATGGCGCTGTGGATGACGTGCGGCCCAACCGTGAGCAACTCCCCGTTGATGTCGACGACGATCGATTCTGTCGGCACCACCTGCCTCGAACGCACCGCCCTGGCAATCAGCGTCGACATCTCGAGTGACCCCTTAAGCGCGGCAATGTCGGCGGTGTCATCCCGGGAGGTGTCGACCCCCGGAAAGAGCTGGCCCACGCTGGATAGCACCACGCCGGTTTCACCAAGGGACGGAAGCACCGCCTCGATGTACTGCAGAAATGACCGGCTGGGGCCGACAATCAAGACTCCGGATGAAGCTAGCCGTTCCCGGTATGAGTACAGCAGGTAGGCAGCACGATGCAGCGCCACAGCGGTCTTGCCGGTGCCAGGGCCGCCCTGCACCACAAGCGTGCCCCGCAACTCGGAGCGGATGATGGCATCCTGCTCAGCCTGGATCGTGGCAACGATATCGCCCATGCGGCCGGTGCGCTGCGCCGTCAGCGTCGCCAGCAGCGCCGCTTCGCCCTGCAGGGTGCTCACATCCCCGGTCAGCAGCTCCTGATCGAAGATCTCATCGTCGATGCGCACGATATCGCGGCCCTGGCTTTGGAGGTGCCGGCGTGCTCGAGCTCCCAACGGCGTCGCGGCGGTTGCCTGGTAAAACGCGCGGGCCTGCGGCACCCGCCAATCGAGCAACAGCGGAACCAGGTCGTGATCGCGCAGCCCGATGCGGCCAATGTAGCGATGCACCGGTGGCTCGCCCTCCTTCGAATCGAGCTCGAGGCGTCCAAATGCCAGCCGCTCGTCGATTTGGCGCAACTGGCTGATGCGATCCTCATAGATGCGGGCAAACGCGTCTCGCTCCGAGCGGTTCTGGTGGGTACCGCCGGGATTGCTCCTGCGCACGGCTTCAAGCTGTGCCTGGGCCTCCACTCGAAGCACGTCCAGCCTTGCGTAGAGGGTGCTGACGTAGTGTCGTTCGCTCTCAAGTTCGCTTGACGGCATGCAACAATCCCTTCACGACCCTGATTTCCACTCCACTTGTTCTGGCAGCCGGGCTTGCACGAATGTGGCTCGTGCAGCAGCAACTTTCACAGACCAGACGCTGGTCAGCGCGGCCCGAAATCCAGCGGTCCAGTCTACGCGGCCGAGGTCATTGTCAGGTGACCCTCGAATGGCATCGGGGGTCTTGCGCTGGCGCTCCGATAGTGCCACGCTGTCAGCAGATCAACTTATCGCCCAGTCTGAGTCGCAGGCATTGCCGCACCGGCTGGGCGATGAGTGTTTTTACGGGGCTTATAGGCAAGACCGGACCTCACACGCGGCTTCTTGCCTCTGAGTTCCGCTGAGACTACCTGCCGGCGGCAGGCGGAGTCGACGCTCCCGCCCCGACGAGCAACGAGCGCGACTCGATGATAGCCGACAGCATCGCGGCCTCGTCGAGGGTCGCCCCGAGGCCGCCACGTCCGGTGACGATGCGCTGGCGGGTGAAAGCCAGTTGTGTGGCATCCCGAATATAGCGCTTCATCGCTGGCCGCCGACCGTGACGGCCAGCCCACTCGAGCGCCTGTCTGCGGCCTCGGGGAGTCGCCAGCGCCGCAATCTCGTCCTGGGCAAACCAGCCCACGCTGGCGTACTCGCTGAGGCGATCGAAGGTGAGCTTGGATTCTTGCCTGCGCAGGAATCGCACCAGAAGGATTGCGAGCACGAAGAGCGGGAACTGGACGATCGCGTAGTATCCGAAAAAATCGTTCACGAAGAACAGGGCACCGTTCCAGAGGGCATGCAACAGCATCGCCGGAATGAGCCCGATAAGGAAGAATCCGATCGCACCGACAACGCCGAGGCCACGTCGAGCGGCGAACCCGAGGGCGAGGCCCGTAAACATCGTGAACATCACGTGGGCAAAGGGGGACATCACTCCGCGCACGAAAAAAATGTAGGCGACGTCGGGAGAGAAGGCGGTACCGGCGTCGAGCAGCTGGGAGCCGAAGTAGAGGATGTTCTCGGTGAAGGCAAATCCACCGGCGACCCAGGCCGCATAGACGACACCGTCGACAGGGCCGTCGAAATATTTGCGCGCAACGAAGAATATCAAGAGAAGCCCCAGACCCTTGGCGGACTCTTCCACCAGCGGCGCCTGGATCGCGGCCCCGATGAACTCGTAGATGACGTCGTCACCCTGGGAGACGAGGGTGATCACCGGGTCGACGCCGCTTCCCACCACCAGGGCAATGATGACCGCAACGGCCGAGCCCCACAGAAAGGCGAAGAGCACAGCGAGCCTGGGTTCCGGCTCCCAGCGATCGATCCAGCGCACCCCCAGGAACACGATTGCCAGCGGGATGAAGGCCATCAGGCCGCCCAGCGCGACGGCGTCACCACCCAGTGAAAGAACGAGGTAGCCCGCAACACCCAGCGCAAGAATCGACAGGATGATCACCCCAACGATGCCGAGCACCAGTGCGGTGTTGCCGGGTTTGATCACGGCGGTCAACCCTGGTTGCGTTGCCCCGGAGACCTGCGCCGAGACCTCGGAGGGAGCGACAGACGGTGCCATTCGCGACGCCCCCGACGAGGCGGTCAGGTCGGGCGTGGTCGATGTCGGGTTGGCCTGGGCTGTCGGAGTGGCCTCAGTGGAGTCAGCCGCGGGGTTGGTCATGCCGACACCCTAGCGGGTCGTCGTCACTGAGCCTGTTGCTCACGCAGGATCTGCAACGCCCGTGCGACGCGGTCGCCAAGCCCGACAACCTTCTTTCGCGAGGTCCTGGCGGCCGCATCGAGCAACACAATAATTTCGGCGCGCTGGTGCGTGTGCAGGCTCGATCGTGCACCGGCTGCGGCCACGGATGCCCGTGCCACCGCCAACGCGAGCACATAGCTGATCACCGGCAGCAGCAGGGCCATCACGGCAGCGCCAACGTTCGCGTTAGGCAGTGAAGCGGAGGCAATTACGGGGAGGAACGACGCCGCAACAGCGACCAGGTGCCACGGGATTCCCTTCCAGAGCTGCGCGTTAGCTCCCCGTGCCGACGGTACGGATCTGGCCGCCTCGCGGTCGTCGAGAGCCGCGAGCCTGTCACGGAAGTCGTCGAGCTGTTCGGTCGCAAGTCGAGCGCTCGCGGCATCCTGCACCTCATCGCGCAGCACGCTGAACGCCGAAAGTTGTGGAACCCGGCTCGCAGTGAGGGTCAGATCTGCCAGCTGGAGCGCAATGACCCCCACCCAGATGGCGAGACTGATGAACTCGAAAGACGACATGACAAGACCTTAGCCGCGCGCTTACCCTGTCAGGTCTCTCCACGTCGGCATGACCGAATAAGCCCGGGTGAGTGTCGCCCTGATCACGGCCGCCGCCAGATCAGGCGGCAAGCGATACCTCGGCTGGATGCAGCAGCACCGGAGATCGGGAACCCTGACGAGCCTGTTCCGCCGTACTCGTGGAGATGGCGTCGAACGCCCCCGACCGCATGGCGGCGAACACATCTGAGGCGACCTGCTGGACCGACCCGTGGCCGGGGCGCATACCCAGCGCGGTGCGCACGCTCCGGCCGGAGATGATGACGTCGGAGGCCTCCAGCTGCGCGATCGCGTCACTGAGTACTGTCGCCCCAAGATGGTGGGCCCACGCCACAACGAACGGTGCCACAACCGAGACATCTGTGAGCGCGACGCGAGTGCCGCGCCCCACCGCGTGCACCTGCTTCACGACCGAGCGGGCCAGCATGGCACAGGGGAACAGGGCGGCTGCCGCATCAAGCGTGACGTCGGCCGGAATGCCGATGAGGTCGCGCTCGGCGACGGTGATTATTGCCGCGGACGTGGGGGCAAGTGAGCGGAAGGCGACCCTGTCGTTCTTGGCAAACCCGGCGCTGTCTGGCCCCACTCCGTCGATGATGCCTGCTACCTGTGTGCCGAGAGCACTCACTCCGACGGCTCCCACACGAACGCGGACCTCGCCCGCGAGAAGTCGAGGAGCAATCATGCGAGCAGTTACACCAGAGGAACTCATACCCAGCAAAACGGCAGCCCTGCTCCGGATATTCCTCCACCCAGGTAGTTCAGAAGACCTTCCCAGGATTCATGATTCCGAGAGGATCGAAGACTGCCTTGATCTGCCGTTGCAACTCCAACTGGTCGTCCCCGAGCTCGTCACGAAGCCAGCGCCGCTTCAGCAGGCCAATGCCGTGCTCCCCCGTGAGCGTGCCTCCAAGCCTCAGTGCCGCGAGGAACAGCTCGTCAGCGGCAGCCCAGATCGCCGCGGGCACCCCGCCCCCGCTCTCGTCATTGAACACGAAATTGGGATGCAGGTTGCCATCGCCCGCATGCGCCACCGTGGGAATGGTGATGTCATACCTGTGCTCGATTTCACCGATCGCGGCAAACATGGCAGGCAGTACGCTGCGCGGCACACAGACGTCCTCTATCAACACGGTGCCGAGCGCCGCCATGGCGGGATGAAATGCTCGACGGATCGAAAAGAGCTTCTCGCCGGCAACCGGGTCGAGCGACAGTTCACCAACACCGCCGAGGGAGGAGACGATCGCGAAGATCGACTCGGCCTCCTGCGCGGCACCCGGTCCGTCGGTCTGGATCATCAGCTGCGATCCTGCGGGATGCTCGATCCCCAGATACGCGCCTATTGCGGCCATGGCGCTCTCGCCGACCAGTTCCATGACGGCAGGCCTCAGGCCGGACGAGGTGATTACCGCCGCGGCCCGTGCCGCGTCATCCACCGTGTCGAATCTCGCGCTGATGGTCGCCACCGTTCCGGTGACGAGTCTGCGCAGTCGAAGCGTCGCTTCCACGATCACGCCGAGGGTCCCTTCAGACCCGATCATCAGAGCGGTCAGGTCGAGGCCGGTGACGCCTTTGACCGTGCGATGGCCGAACTCGAGAAGTCGACCGTCTGCCATCACGACCTTCACTCCCAGGATCGACTCGCGGGTGACGCCGTACTTCGCGCACAGCAGGCCGCCGGCGTTCGTTGCGATGTTGCCGCCGACCGTAGAGATGGCACGGCTGGCAGGGTCTGGGGTGAACCAGAGGCCGTGTGGCTCGAGAAGTCGATTCAGCTCTGCGTTGATGATGCCCGGCTGCACGACGGCGAGTTCGTCGTCGACCGAGACCTCGAGTAGAGAATTCATCGCGAGGGTACTCAGCACTATTTCGCCGGCGTCGCCGATCGCGCCCCCGGCAAGCCCGGTGCCAGCGCCACGGGTGACCACGGGAGTGCCCGTGGCCGAGGCAATGCGCATGACCGCCTGCACATCGTCAACAGAGCGTGCGGTGACGACCGCGAGCGGTGCTGAAGCGGAGACGTGCCCCGACTTATCGGAGCGGGTGCGTTCTGTTTCGGCGGCGGACGTCGAGAGAGCATCCCCGAGCGCATCAGAAAGCTGCGCGACGACCGTTTCGGTGCGCACGACACGGGACGAAATTGCGGTCATTCGGCCATTGTGTCATTTGCCGGACCACACCGGGGGCCGGAAGGGGTCAGGCGGCGCAGGCGATGCAGTACGCCGCGGCCGGGCGTGCGTCCAGCCTCGGCTTAGAAATGGCACCACCGCAACGCTCGCACGCGCCATAGGTCGCAACATCCAATCGAACCAGGGCCGCCAGGATCTCGTCAATGTGACGTCGGGTGTGCTGCACCATCGCATTGGACTGTGCCCCTTCGAAGGCGGTATTTGCGCCCTCCGGGTCGTCCACCTCGTCGTTTGTCGAACCCCGACGTGACGCGATCCCGTCTGCGACATCGTGGCGAAGTCGCGTCTCGAGGTTGCGAGCCTCCTGCAGGTCATCCACCAACCTGGCGCGCATGCGTGCCCGTTGTCCGGCGGTCAGAGGGCGGCCGGTGACGGCTTGGGAACTGGTCAATTCTGCGCTCACCTGCACAGTCAATCCGACACTCTCGCCGGGAGACAGGGCTTGACCTTGTCCCCCGAATGGGCTAGCGGTCCGGTGAATGCACAGCCCGCTCGTGCGGCGAGTCGGGGTGATGAGTTCGCCATGTCTGATTTTCGCTAGTGGATGTCAGTGGACCATGTGATTCTGAGGTGATGAGCACCCACGGAAGCACCGACCCTCGATTCGCCGAGCGGTATCGCGCGCTGGCCTCCCGCGACTCACGATTCGACGGGCAATTTATCGCCGGAGTGCATTCGACCGGAATCTACTGCAGACCGAGTTGTGCTGCCATGACACCGCACGCGAAGAATGTCAGTTTCTTCAGGACTGCTGCGGCCGCACACGAAGCCGGCCTGCGGGCCTGTAAGCGTTGCCAGCCTGACGCCGTGCCCGGCTCCCCGGACTGGAACCTCAGCGACGACCTTGCCTCCCGCGCGATGCGGTTGATCACCGATGGCGTCATCGAGCGCGACGGCGTGCAGGGCCTTGCGGCGAGGCTCGGCTATACGAGCAGGCATCTCACGAGGGTGCTCACGAGCGAACTCGGCGCCGGCCCGCTGTCGCTCGCGCGCGCGCATCGCGCCCAAAGCGCACGGCATCTATTGGCGTCAACCAACCTGTCGGTAGCCGATGTGGCGTTCGCCGCCGGCTTTTCGAGTATCAGGCAGTTCAACGACACCATTCAGGCCGTGTATGAATCAACCCCCAGCGCCCTCCGCGCACTCGCGCGACGAGGTCAGGGCAGTCAGGGAGGTCGACTGACGCTCGGCAGTGATCCAGGATCCGATCCAGGGTCCGATCCAGGATTTGATCCCAGATTCGCCGCTGGGTCGACGAGCATCACCCTGCGCCTGCCCGCCCGCGCACCGTTCGACGGGGCGGGCCTGATGCGGTTCTTCGCTGACCATGCGGTCGCCGGGCTCGAAGTGGGAGACGACCATTCCTTCTCACGCCGCCTTCGCCTGCCCACGGGAGTTGCCGACGTGGACATGACACTCGACGGCGACGCCGTCCTGTGCCGAGCGAGACTGAATGATGTCTCGGATGTCACGGCCCTCGTCTCACGCGTGCGCAGGCTCTGTGACCTCGACGCGGATTCGGTCGCCATCGATACCGCGCTGGCCACCGACCCGAAGCTCAGGCCGCTCGTCTCCGGGCTGCCGGGCCTGCGCCTGCCCGGCGTGGTGGACGCGGACGAAGCCCTATTCCGCACCCTTGTCGGGCAGCAAATCTCGGTGGCTGCCGCCCGAACAGTGCTGGGCAACATCACCAGGCAGCTTGGCTCTGACGGCCTGTTTCCCACGGCATTGCGGCTGGCCGAGAACGGTCGAGAGGTGCTCCGTGGCCCGGCGTCGCGAGTGGCGACGATAGTGGGAGCGGCCGAGGCCATCGCCTCGGGCGAGCTCGTACTCGACCTGGGGATGCCATCGGACGAGCTCGTTGCCAAGCTGGTCGCGATGCCGGGGATCGGGCCATGGACGGCCGGCTACGTGGCAATGAGGGTGCTGGGTAATCCCGACATCATGCTGTCCAGCGACCTGGTCATGCAGCAGAGTGCCGCGAACCTGGGGATGCCTTCGACGATGAGGGCGCTCGACGCCTACAGCGCCCGTTGGGCGCCGTGGCGCACCTACGCGGGCCTGCACCTGTGGCGAGCCCGGCCACCTGTGCTGTCGAAGCGCACGGGGCCTGGCGCACCGCCGCAGACTCCTACCATCAAGGGATGAGCAGCGAACGTCGAGGTGCAGCGCAAACCACACAGGGGTTACCAGCCTCAGCGTGGAGATACGCCGCCCGCAGAACATGGCACGGATTCGTGCGCCATCGTGGGCTCGATTCTGCGGCGGCACTCACCTTCTTCTCCGCACTCGCGCTGTTCCCCGGTGCACTGACGGTCGTCTCCGTGTTCGCGTTGTCCGAAGGCACACGCGATGCTGCCACGGTCATCCTCGGCATCGTCGATGAGGTCGCGCAGGCGTCGACAGTAGAAACCCTTCGGCAACCCATCATCCAGCTTTTCACCATCGCGAACCCGGCGCTCGCGCTCGCCATCGGGCTCATTCTGTCGCTGTGGTCACTCTCGAGCTTCTCTACCGCGTTCGGTCGCGCGGTGAACAGCGTTTATGAAGTGCAGGAAGGCCGGCAGATCTGGAAGTTTCGTGGCCTGATGCTCGTTCTGGCACTGTTTCTGCTGGTGATATTTGGCGCGATCGTGGCGCTGCTGATCATCACCCCGAGTGTGGCCGCCGCCATCGGGGGTGCGGTCGGTGTCGGCGCTCCCTGGATCACGATCTGGTCGATCGGGCGATGGCCAATTCTCGTGATCCTGGTCGCCCTGGTGATGGGCGTGCTCTACTACGTCACTCCCAATGTGCGGCACGAGAGACTGCGCTGGGTGAGCTTCGGGGCCCTGTTTGCGATCGTCGCCTGGGCGCTGGCAACGACCCTGTTCGGCCTGTATGTGACCAACGTGGGCACCTACGATCGAATATATGGATGGCTCGGCGGCGGTCTCGCACTGCTCGTGTGGCTCTACATCACCAACGTCGTGCTCGTGCTCGGAGCGGAGGTGGATGCCGAGGTGATGCGCCTGCGCCAACTCGGGGCGGGCATCGCCGCCGAAGAGGTGGTCCAACTACCGATGCGTGATACGACGCGCAATCTCATGTTGGCGAGGCAACGCGCACAGGACGTCTCCGATGGCAGGGCCATCCGCGAGCAGTCGGCGGCGGCCTCGCGGGATGTGCACTGAGTGATGTGCCCTGAGTGATGTGCACTACTGTCACCGCCCACACTTATGGTGGAGGTATGAAACGCAAACTTTTCATTGTCGGTGCCGGGATAGCGGTGGGCTACCTGTTCGGGTCGCACGCAGGGCGGGAGCGCTATGACCAGATCAAGGCACGGGTCATCGCGCTATGGGAAAACCCGCGCGTCTCGAAAACCCGCCATGATGTCGAGGCCTACGCGAGGCAGCAGACTCCGCTGATCCGAGAGCGCGCCGACGCCGCGGCGAAGGCAGCGCCCGGAGTCGCGAAGGATGTCAGGGACAGGGTCGTAGACACCGCGCGGGATGTCGCCGCCAGAACCACCACGACCGCCAGAGATGTGGCGGACAGGGTCACCGACGTTGCTAGCGATGTACGCGACCAGGCTGGCAAGGTTGCCGCAGATCTTCGCGTACGCGGGGAGGCCGCCGTAGACAATGCCGTTGCCAGCGCGGGTGAAATTCGCGAGAAAGCACTCGACATCGTCGACGACGAGGATGACGACCCGAAGGTCTAATCCTGGTGTGGCAACACCGGTAGCGTAATCGCGGCGGTGATCGGCACCATCCCGCTGAGTCGTTCTGGAGACAGCACCTGCGCAACCTTCTCGGCGGTCATCAGCCCGGACGAGACCACGAGATCTGCGATCGATGCCTGAGTGGTGAGCGCGCTGTGGGCGAGCGTTGCCGCTGCGGCGTATCCGATGTAGGGCGTCAGAGCGGTCACGACGCCGACACTCGTCTCGACCTGCATCGCGAGCCGCTCAATATTGGCGGTGATTCCATCAACACAGTTGACGCGCAGGGTGTAGCAGGCGTTCGTCATCCATGACAGTGATTGCAGGATGCTGTGCGCAATCACGGGCTCGAAGGCATTCAGTTGCAGTTGGCCCCCCTCCGCCGCGGCCGTGACCGTCGCGTCCGCTCCGATGACGCTGAAGGCGACCTGGTTGACCACCTCGGGAATCACGGGGTTCACCTTGCCGGGCATGATCGACGAACCGGCCTGGCGTGGGGGAAGGTTGATCTCACCAATGCCTGCCTGCGGCCCGCTCGACAACAGCCTAAGGTCGTTGCAGATCTTCGACAATTTGACCGCGGCGCGCTTCAACACCCCGCTGACGGTCATGAAAATGCCCGCGTCGCTGGTCGCCTCAATGAGGTCAGGCGCCGTCTCCATATGGATTCCCGTGACCTCGATCAGGTGACGGCACACGGCGGCCGCATAGCGCGAGTCTGCCGTGATTCCGGTGCCGATCGCGGTGGCACCCATGTTGATCTCGTTGAGCCACGGAATAGTCTCACTGAGGCGGTCGTAGTCCTCCGCGAGGGTATGCGAGAAGCCCGTGAACTCCTGGCCGAGCGTCATCGGCACTGCATCCTGAAGCTGCGTTCGACCGATTTTGAGAATCTGGTTAAATTCGCGGCCCTTTGCCGCGAATGCGCCGGTGAGCAACTTATGCTCGGCGAGAAGTCGTTGCAGCCCGAAGACCATTGCCAGCTTTATCGCAGTCGGATATACGTCGTTGGTGCTCTGGCTGCGGTTGACGTCGTCGATCGGGCTGAGTTGCGCGTAATCACCCTTCTCAAACCCCATCAACTCGAGTCCGCGGTTGGCTATGACCTCGTTCGCATTCATGTTCGTGGATGTTCCCGCACCCCCCTGGATCACCCCAACCCTGAATTCCGCGTGAAGTTCGCCATCGATGATCTCCTGGCAGACCTGGTCGATGACGCCGGCCTTGCGCGCATCCAGCACGCCGATTTCGGCGTTCGCCCTGGCCGCGGCCTGCTTCACCCTCGCCAGCGCTCTGATCAGGTCGGGATAGTTGTAGATGGCGCGCCGCGTGATCGGGAAGTTTTCCAGGGCGCGGGCGGTGTGGATGCCCCAATAGGCCGAAGACGGAATCGCCATGCTCCCGAGAGAGTCGCTCTCGTCGCGGGTTCCGTCTGTCAGCTCGAGTGCGGTCTCATATGCCCTGCGGGGAGAGTTCTCATCCCCGGCGATGCTCTGTGCCGAATCCGTGCTGCGATCGTGCTGGCTGTGGTAGCTCTGGCCGTGATAACTCTGGCTGTGATTACCCTGGTTGTGATCGGCTGATGCTGCTGTGCGTGTGGGTACTGTACGTGTGGGTTCTGTACGTGTGGGTTCTGCACGTGTGGGTATTGACGCTTGTGGCGTGTGATCCATCGACTAATCTCCCTTGACTGGCGATCCCGTAAGTCTACGGGGCGCTGGCCGGCGTGAATCGCGGTTTGTGGCCCGTCCGCCGGCTCCTGAGTGTCGTGACTATGGTCGTGCCACGACCGACCTAACGCTACAAGCCCTTGACCATCTCGACGTTCGCGTGGCTAGTCTGGAATATGACTTCGACCCCGGCGATCACACCCGATCCGGCCCCCTTCCTGGCATTTCTCGCCCCATGGATGACCCGGCAGCGCTGGTTCGCCAATCGGGGTGCCGCGCCCGCTCTTGAGCAGATAGGCACCTGGGATCTCGAACAGTCAGAGCCCGGCATCCGGGTCACCACCCATCTGCTTCTCGACCACACCGTCGGCACGCCGGCGCTGTACCAGGTGCCCCTCACCTACCGATCGGTACCGCTCGCCAACCCGACCGCCCTGATCGGCGAGTTCGACGGATTCTCGGTATACGACGGACCGTTCGACCCTGCCTATACGACCGGACTGCTTGACTTCATTTCGCTCGGTTCCGAGTCAACCGGCGACCAAATGTGGGCACTGGGAAAGCGCACGGCTCCCCGGGTCGGCCGCGGCCTGGTTTCTCGGGTACTGACGGGAGAGCAATCCAACACTTCGATCATTTTCGAGCATGAGGGCGAAACTCCCGTGATCTGCAAAGTGTTTCGGTCGCTCCACGATGGAGATAATCCGGATGTGGTGTTGCAGACCGCCCTTGCCCAGGCCGGCTCGCCGACGGTTCCGCAACCCGTCGGTCACATCGTGGCGGAATGGAGTGATCGCGGCGAGAGTAGCGGGCGTGCCACGGGTCATCTCGCGTTTGCCCAGGAGTTCCTGCCGGGGGTGCAGGATGCGTGGCGCGTCGCCCTGGCCGCAGCGGCCGAAGGGACTGGCTTCTCAGTCGAGGCGAGATCGCTCGGAATTGCCACTGCCGGGGTGCACGCCACGCTCGCGGCGAGTATGCCTACCAGCGAGGTCACGCCGGCCGATGTCGAGGCGGTGATTGAGAGCATGAACGGTCGCCTGGCTGCCGCCATCGCCGAGGTCCCCGAGCTTGAACGCTTCGGCCCTGCCATCCGTCAGGTCTTTGCGCAGGCCGCCAGCGTCTCATGGCCCGTTTTGCAGCGCATTCATGGCGACTTCCACCTCGGGCAGGTGTTGGCGGTACCGCACCACGGCTGGGTCATTATTGACTTCGAGGGTGAACCGATGCGCCCGATGCGCGAGCGCAGCAGGCTTGACAGCCCGATGCGTGACATCGCAAGCATGCTGCGATCCTTTGACTACGTGTGTGGTTCGCTGGCCGTGGGCGGTGCCGCGCCGGCACCCGAGTGGAGCACGACAGCGAGGGCAGCTTTCGAGGAGGGTTACGGCGCCGCATCAGGCTGCGACATCCGGCACCACCGGGCTCTTATTGATGCGTTCGAGCTCGATAAGGCGCTGTATGAAACGGTGTACGAGGCACGAAACCGGCCTGGATGGCTGTCGATACCGGTCGACGCCATTGAACGGCTGTGCACGAGGGTCGCCCGCTGATGACGGAGGTTGTGAACCGGGACCTTCTGAGCACCTCGGCGTAGAGAACTGAACGCGAGATGAACAATTCTGGGAATCGCCGGTGACGTCCGCTCCGAACTAACGGTGTGCTGATGCACTTCAGTACAGCAAGTGCGCTCGCGCCGAACGCACCGTGACCCGAATGGATGCACCGTGATCATCCGAACTTCCGAGTATCCTCGGCCGGACCATTTCCTGCTCCATCTCAGCGACACCCATCTGCTGGGAGGGGGAAACAGCCTCTACGGCACCGTCAATAGCGAACTCCACCTGCGCCAGCTCCTCGACCAGCTCGAAGCGTCCGGGGGTCGTCCCGAGGCGATCATCTTCACCGGCGACCTTGCCGATAAGGGCGAACCGGATGCCTACGACCGGCTGCGAGCACTGGTCGAGCCCGTCGCGGCGAGACTGGGTGCCCAGGTCATCTGGGTGATGGGAAACCACGACGATCGCACCTCATTCCGTGAGCGGCTGTTCGCCGAGCCACCCAGCACCCGCCCCGTCGATCGCGTGTATGACGTCAATGGCCTACGGATCATCACTCTCGACTCCAGCGTTCCCGGCCACCATCACGGCGAGGTGACGGGCGCACAGCTCGACTGGCTTGCCGAAGAACTTTCGACCTCGGCCGCCCACGGCACAATATTGGCCATGCACCACCCGCCCCTGCCGAGTGTGCTCGACCTGGCGGTCGCGGTCGAATTACGCGACCAGGCCGGGCTCGCAGAGGTGCTGTTCGGTTCCGACGTCCGCGCCATCCTGGCCGGCCACCTTCATTACAGCTCGACCGGCACCTTCGCAGGCATTCCCGTCTCGGTGGCATCGGCAACCTGTTACACCCAGGATCTCAGCGTGCCCGTCGGTGGCACTCGCGGTCGGGACGGCGCTCGTGCTTTCAACCTCGTGCATGTGTACGAGAACACCGTCCTGCACTCCGTGGTGCCGGTCGGCGAGCACGCCGCGCTCGAGTACATCGACGCCGCGGAGTCGACACGCCGGCTCGAGGCATCCGGCATCCACATCTCACACCGGCTCAACCCGCCGGTAGCTCCCGAGCCACCGATGACGATGCCGATCCGCGTACAGGTCTAGCGCGCGCGGGGGTCGGCTCGGTCGGCTTCTCCCACACGGCGGGAATGCTGAAGTATCGCTCGAGGAACACACGCACGTTCCTGGTGCGTTTCGCCACCGAGATCTCGGGCTTACTGCCGTCATTAAGGCAGAAGAAGTCGTAATCGCGATGTTTGAGAATGTCGTCCATTTCCGAGGCCGCGGTGGCGAGAGTGGTCTCGATGTAGCGAACGTGTGCCTCGGTCTGCACCACCGCTCGACCCGTCATCAGGGCGTAGTAGTGGTACAGAGAATTCGTGACCGAGATGTCTGAGCTCGAGCGGAAGGCGCTCGCCGCCGTGCGCGCGAAATCCTCCGGAAACTCGCGCTCAAGCTCCGCCATGACACTCCGTCGCAGGGGCGTCGCAGCATGCTCGAGGTGTCGTGTCGTGATGCGACCGAACCTACGCTGCAGCAACGCCCTGTTCACGCGCGCCGCGTTCTCGAACCCGCTTCGCTCGGGATTGGGTTCGCCCAGTCCAATTCGGGTGGTCGCCTCGATGAATCTAGTGATCCCTCCCGGCGAGAAAAACATATCGGGCCGAACCGGGCGCCCGAAAAACATGTCGTCATTGGAATACAGGAAATGTTCGCTCAACCCCTCAATCCGATGCAATTGGCTTTCGACGGCATGCGAATTGTGAGTCGGCAGCGCATCAAGGTCCGTAAAGAATTCTTCGCTGCGCACGATCGTGACGCGAGGGTGGTCTGCCAGCCAGGCCGGAGTCGGAGAGTCGGTCGCGATGAAGATCCGACGAACCCACGGCGCGTAGAGATAGACGCTGCGCAGGGCGAACCTGAGTTCGTCAATCTGGCGAAAACGGGCATCCGAATCGTCTCCATCACCGACGACATATGCCTCCATGCGCTGGGCCCGAGCCCGTTGAAACTCGGACGAAGAGCCATCGACCCAGGAGAACACCATGTCAATGTCGAAGGTGACGTCGCTGGCCAGCATGTCGAACATGCCCCCGAGGGTTGACCAGGTTCGATCGTGCAATTCGACGGTTGCGTCGATCGCCTCACTGCGCGGCAGGCTGCGACGCATCAGGGCGTTTTCTGCCGGCGCGTGAATGACGTCCGGTGCGAACTCCCAGAACTCCAGCCTGACCCCGGTCGACGCCCCGTAGCGCAGTCGACCCCTGCTGCTCATCCTGGGGCGGTACAGCCTGATCACGGTGGGTTCGCTGGCACGGGAGAGCACTCCCTCGCCCACGAGGGACGCCGGGTCTGACCCGACACGAGCGTAGAACGGTTCGGCCGCGAATGCCGTGGCCAGAGCCGCTGCGGTCTCGGCGCTCCTGGCCTTGTCGACGGCAATTACCGCGCGGTCGTCATCCCGACGGACGAGGAGGTGCTGGATGCCGGCCTCATCGAGCGCATCGTGAATGGCGACGAGGTCCGCCGCCGTGGCATCCCGCGGCGAAAGCGACTCATTGAGCAGCGTGAAGCGACCCTTCCGAAAAACCACGTCTTCCCGACCGAGGAGACGTGAGTGCGTCGCGGACCCGATGACGCTCAGCGGGGTCTTCACGTGCTGACGTCGACAGTAGGGCGCACGCGGCGCTGTGGAGTGGATGCGGCGCCAGCGCTGATGGCATCTCGAAGTAGGCTGGACAGCGCTTCGAGTTGGATATTGGACTCGGCGGTGACCTCGTCGTCTGATCCGTCGAGGGCGCGAGCGGCAAGGCCGGCCTTGCTGTCGATGAGTTCTGCGATCCTGGCGTCGATGGTGTGCGCGGCGATGATGCGCCACGCTGTCACCGGAAGATCCTGGCCAATCCGATGCACCCGATCAATCGCCTGGGTCTGCTCCGCGCTGGTCCAGCTGAGCTCAGCGAGCACGACGTTCGACGCCGCCTGCAGGTTGAGCCCCACACCGGCGGCGGTCAGCGAGGCAACCACCACCGAGACGCCCGGATCATCGGCGAAGGAGTCAATAGCGGCTTGGCGCGCCTTCGGGCTCTGGTCCCCGCGAATCGACACCGACGTGAGTCCAACCTTCGCAAAGTGCGCCTCTGCAGTATCCATCACATCGATGTGCTTCGCGAAGAACACCACCTTACCGACGGACCTGGCCAGCTGGGCCGTGTAGTCGGCGGCAAGAGTGGCCTTCGCCTGGCCGATGCGCCGCACCATCGTAAAGACGTTCTCGCCGGTACTGGCGCCTTTGGACTCGTCGAGCTCCGCATGGGCCACGACCCGGATGAGGTCAGCGTCAGTCGCGTCCGGCTTCAGGCCGCGCACCCGCCGGAAACGTTCCACGAGTCGCGCCGTCAGGGCCGCCTCGGCCGCACGGATCGAGCGACCAAGGTCGTCATCGAGCTCGACCGGAATGTCGGCGATGCGGCGCGCAGGGATGTCGGCCGCGACATCCACCTTCTTGCGACGCACGATACCCATCTCGACCACGGCGTGGCGCGCTTCGGAAAAGAATCCCAGATCTGCCGGCGTCAAGCCCGTGTCTTCGAGTTTGTCCATGAGCCTGGCGAGCGGCTTCTTCTCATCAATCCAGCCGAGGAACTGCCAGATCGCCCGGAAATCCTCGATCGAATTGATCAAGGGGGTACCCGTGAGCGCCATCAGCAACGCCTTCGGGAAGCTCGCCCTGATGTTCTTCGACAGGGCGAGAACATGCTTTGAGCGCTCTGACTTGAGGTTCTTGATGAAGTGCGCCTCGTCGACGACCATGCCCTTGAAGCCGAAACGACCCAGCCAGCCCACGTGGCGGTCGAGAATCTCGTAGTTGACGATGACCACGTCACTGAAAGCATCGACATCTTTGCCATCGCCGTGCACGACCGTGGCCGTTCGGCCCGGCGTCCACAGTTCGACCTCGCGTGCCCAGTTCGTCTTGACGACATTCGGCACCACGACCAGGAGAGGGTACGACAGTGATGCCTCTGCTGCGAGCAAAGCCTCCGCCGTCTTGCCCAGTCCCGGTTCATCCGCCAGCAGGAAGGTGCGGTGGCCGGTTTTGACCTCTTCGATGAACCGCGCCTGGTGACGCATCATCTCGAGGTTGCCGCGGGTGCGAAGCGATGTGGCTTCGGGTAGGTCCATCGTGGCCGCCCCACCGCCCGCCCCGTATTCGAATGAGCGGAACAACGGTTCGATGAGTTCCCAGTTGCCCAGCCGGTTGACTCGTTCCGGTGCAGCGCTCATGTTACTGAAATCGGGTGCGAGGAAGGGGTTTGACATCTGCATCTGGCGCACGGATGCCGGCACAACCTGCTTTTCAACCTGTTTATCCACGGGCTTCGGCTCTGTCGCGATGACCAGTTCGTCGGCGCTCAGTTCAACCCCGGCCGCAATGAGGAGGTCACGTCGAAGCGCCTTGGCGGCTGAGGTGACGGGGGCGTCATCGCCCAGCATCACGATCAGACTTGTGTCGCGCGCCGCGGTCTTCGCGAGTATTCCAGCGAGGCCGTCGAGCCGCTTTTGCTCGTTGGCGCGCTCGGAGTCAGTCAGCGACCTATCAACCTTGACCCTGGCTCGCTCCTCCCTCAGCAACAGCGTCGCAACCTGGAACCGCGCGCGATTTGCCGGCTTTAGTGGACCTTTCTGCACAGCGGTCTCGACCTCGCGTGCTGCCCGAGCAAGTACCGGGATGACACCGATGTCGTCTCCCGGTCGCACCCGGCGGCGCTGTTGCCCGCCCGGCTGGCGCTGGCCGGAGCCCTGCTTCGCGGGTCGCTGGCGCTTCTGGCGCTGGCTCGGCTCGGACTGTCCCGAAGGTGTCAATTCTTCTCCTGTGCAGGCCATGCCCGGGGTGGGTATCCCCGGGTCTGGATACTGACTTGGTTGGTGCTGACTGCATGAATCTGACTGCGTGAAAGCTGACTACGTGTGGTGCCACGGACCGTCCGATCCGGCGACGGCGCCTACCAGGTGATCCAGACCCATTCGCGATGCGATTGGTGGCTCCGGCGAGCGTTAGTCACATTCTATGCTGATTTGTCGGAAACCGTGATCCTGACACCCGCACCGATGAAGACACCCGCCGCAATGAACTGCACAGCCAGCCAGAGCTCGGGCGGCTCGAGATCGATAGGCAACACTGGGTTCCACAGCACCGCGATCGGTGCGAGGCCGATAATCCACCACCACTGCCCGGACTGCCAGGCAAATACTGCGACGATCAGCGCGAAAATACTGACAACGAACCGGATGACCGTGAAGGTGTCACTCGTAATCAGCGCACTCCCGATGAGCAGTGCGACCGTCGCCAGCAGTGCCGGGGCGAGCGCAGAGCGACGCGATGGTGACGGGTAGGTGGCGCTCACCTGACGATTCTAACGATCCCCGCTCCGGTCATCCTGCCGCACCGTAAGCTGACCCCATGACCCTCAACACGAACTTCGCTGGCGCAGTCGTGCTCACCGGGCGAGAGAAGCTGACCGGGTCAGACCGGGGGTTGGATGCTCTCATCGGACTGGTCATCCTGGTGTCACAGATTTTGATTGGATTCCTGGCGGTCTCGGCACTTTTTGTCGCGGGTTCCGCCGAGGTCGCGTCTAACCCGTCCAGCTCGGACTCGGTTTCGGTCGGTTTCGCGATTGCCCTGTTCGGCTCCGCGATCATCGCGGTGATCACCCTGCTGGTCTACCTGGTGCGTGTCGCGACGGGTCACGCCAGTTGGCGTGGACCGTTTCTCGGCGCGATCCTCATGACTGTGGTGCTGTTCGTCGGCTACATGGTCATGTCGAGTGGTTCGTAACGGTTCGCACTTTCCGCTGGCTAGAGTCGGAGCATGTCCACTGATGCGGCGCTAGCTCGGTTCCAGGCCCTACTGCGCATTCCGACGATCTCCCGGCAGGATGAAAGCGAGGTGGAGTGGGAGCAGTTTGACCTTTTCCTCAGCCAATTGCAGGAGTTATTTCCGCTCGTGCACCGCAGGCTGGATCGCGAGGTCATTTCGGGGTATTCGTTGCTCTTTCGTTGGCCTGGCCGATCCTCGGCCGAGCCGAGCGTGCTCATGGGTCACTACGACGTTGTCGCGGCGACGGACGTGGGATGGAAGCATCCACCCTTCGCTGCAGAGTTGAGCGGGAAGGCTGATGAGCAACTCCTCTGGGGTCGCGGAACCCTGGACGATAAGGGAGCTGTCGTCGCGATTCTTGAGGCGGTGGAGTACCAACTCGAGTCCGGGTTGCAGCCTGCTCAGGATATCTACCTGTGCTTTGGCCATGATGAGGAAACCAGCGGAACCGGGGCCAAAGCAATCGCCGATCTTTTCGAACATCGGGGAATCCGGCCGGCACTCGTGCTTGATGAGGGGGGCGCCATTGTGGAGGGGGCGTTCCCCGGTGTCGCGGCACCTGTCGCTGTGGTTGGAGTCACCGAGAAGGGCAGCACGATACTGCGTCTGGTGGTGGACCAACAGGGCGGTCACGCGTCCACTCCCCCGAGGCTAAGCGCCACCGCCAGGCTCGCCAGGGCCATAGTGAGACTCAATGATCGCCCGTTTCCTGCATCGTTCAACCCGGTGACGCTTGAGATGGTGCGTACGTTGGGTGTCCACGCCACGGGCCTGATTGGCGTCCTGTTCAGAAATGTGGGGTTCACGCGGTTACTCCTGCTGCCGATCTTCGGTAGGCGTGGTGACGAGCTGAACGCCATGATCCGCACGACCCAGGCGGTCACCATGTTGGAGGCCGGCCAGGCCGTTAACGCCCTCGCGGAGCGAGCGACGGCAACCGTTAATGTGCGCGTGGCGGTTGGGTCCACAACCAAGGACGCTGTCAGGCACGTCACGAAGGCGATCGCCGATGAGAAGGTGCGAGTCGAGGTGACCCACGCCGGGGAGCCGTCACCGGTGTCGCTGGTGTCCGGAATCTCGTGGGAACTCGTTCGTACCACCATCGAGAAGGTGTACCCGGGCACGATTGTCACGCCCTACGTGCAAAATGGCGCCACAGACAGCAGACATTTCACGGGGATCAGCCGCGGAGTGTACCGATTTTCACCATTCGAACTCACCACCGAGGAGCGAGAGACACTGCACGCGAAGAACGAGCGGATCCACGTCGCGACCTACCTGCGCGGAATCGACTTTTACAAAGCGATGATCGCATCGCTCTGAGCCGTGCTTTCGGGTGCTCTGCCCCAACGGCTAGTCGCGGATGATCGTGATCGGGCGACTCATCGGAGGCGAGTCGTCCAGGCGCTCGAGCGCGGGCCGCAATTCACTGAGCCAACACTCGTATCCGGCTTCGGTGAGGTGAAGTCGATCGTCAGAGAGCTCCTCGTTTAGCTCACCATCCTCTGCGCCAAAGGCTGGCCACAGGTCGAGGTACTGCGCATTGACCGTGGGGGCAAACTGTCGGAGGTGACGGTTGGCATCGTGGATCTGGGCCGCGAACTCTCGACCTCTCGGCATGATGGACTGCACCAGCATCCGGGTGCCGGGAAGGCTTCGACGCAGTGTGACGAGCGCAAATTCGATATTGCGCACGAGGTGTTCGACCGATTTGCGCACACCGAGGTCGTTCGTTCCGATCAGCAGGGCTACCGCCTCCGGCTTGAGTTCGATCACGGTTTCGAGGCGCGCGACGAGGTCGTCGGTAGTATTGCCGCCGATGCCGAGGTTGTGCGTGATGCGGTCGGGAAACCACGCGGCCCACTGTCCACCCTCGGTGATGCTGTCACCCACGAAGGCAATACTGGGGCGGGATTCCATCGACGTCTCCTCGGTCATGAGATGCTTTCCGATCAGGGGCGTGATCGTGCGCCCCGCCTCAATCATGCGCTGTCTGGCCCGAGGTTTCCAGTTGAGAGAGCTTCGTCGATAGTGACTCTCTGTGGGATCGACGGCACCGCACCCGCGCGCTGAACGGAGAGTGACGCCGCGACAACGGCGAACCGTACCGCCGTTTCGACCCTCATTCCCTCGGCCAGCGCGGCCGCGAGTGCCCCACAAAAAGTGTCGCCTGCCCCGGTCGCATCTGCCGATGTCACCCGAGGCGCTGCCACCTGGATGCTATTCGAGCCCCTCTCGTGCAGCACCGCGCCCTGCTTTCCCTGGGTCACAATCACGACCGGGGCCAGCGCGTCGACGTTTCCTGCGGCGCCGTCAGAATCATCTAAGCGTCCGCTACTGCCGCGCGAAAGGTGGGCAGCTTCGTGTTCATTGACGACGAGGATATCCACATCTGCGAGAAGCCCCGCTGGCAGATCCTGAATCGGCGCGGCATTCAGGATGACCGTGGTGTTGCCCGCTCGACCAATTCGTGCGGCGGCCGACACCGTATCAAGCGGAATCTCCAACTGAATGACGAGAACATCGGCCGCGCGAAGCGCTGTCGTATCGGCTTTGGTAAGCCCGATCAGAGTCGCGTTGGCTCCGGCGTCGACGATGATGGTGTTCTCACCGGAATCATCGACGGCAATCAGGGCCGTGCCGGTAGGGGCATCCACTGTTCGCACCAGGGCAGTGTCGATTCCGTCCCGGCTGAGCCCGTCCCGAGTGAGCCTGCCGAATTCATCGTCGCCGACCGCGCAGATGAGGGTCGTGGATGCCCCGGCTCTGGCCGCGGCGACAGCCTGGTTTTGGCCCTTCCCTCCCCTGGCCGTGGTTGTACCCATAGACATCACGGTTTCGCCGGGCGCAGGAATGGAAACCACACGGAACACCTGGTCGACGTTCGCACTCCCGACAACCACCACTTTCGGCGGCTTTGGGCACACGGTGGTTTCGCTCACGGCCCCACGATAGCGCGATGGGGCCTCGAGCCCACGGCAGCGTCGTTGACGTTTCGTCGGCGCTCAGCTGGCCTGGTCGGCTTTCGACTGCAGCGACTCGGGGCCAGCACCCTGATCATTGCGTGCCATGATGCTCCTCACGGCCGCGACCGCGGTGATCCGGTTCGCCATTCCACTGAAGATGACTCCGTGGAAGGGCAGAATCGCGTACCAGTACAGCCTGCCGCCGAGGCCCGTGGGGAAAAACACCGCCCGCTGTCGATAGTGGCTGCCACCGGCACCATCTGAAGTTGTGGTCATCTCTAACCATGCCAACCCGGGAACCTTCATCTCGGCGCGCAGTCGCAGGAACCGTCCACGTTCAAGCGTCTCAACCCGCCAGAAGTCGAGCGCTTCTCCCACCGCCAGCTTCGACGCGTTGCGGCGGCCACGCCGCAAGCCCACGCCACCGACGAGTTTATCGGCCCAGCCGCGCAACGCCCAGCCCAGTGGGAACGAGTACCACCCGTTCTCGCCGCCAATACCTTCCACGACGTCCCACAGCTTCTCCACCGGCGCAGACGAGTGCTGCTCGCGAAGATCGGTAAACACGGTGTGCCCTGACCAGTCTGGGTCGCTCGGAATCAGGTTGCTCGGCGCTCCCGCTACCGTCGAATTCTGCCAACTGGTTTCGACCTCGCCATCATTCATTCTCGCCAGGGCAAGCCTCACCGCGGCCCGGTAGCCGGTCAGGCCACCCTCGGGGTCGGGGATGAGTGCGCGGATGTCATCCTCACTCACCACACAATCGAACTGCAGCGACTCGATAATGGGAACCGCCAGCGCCCGCGGGATCGGGGTAACCAGGTTCACCCATTGCGACGCCAGCCACGGTGTCAGCACCGGCAGGCTTGCGATGGGACGCTGTCGCAGGCCCGCTTCCACTGCGTAGCCGTTCATCATCTGCCCGTACCGCAATACGTCTGGCCCGCCGATGTCAAACGTGCGGCTGACCTCCGGTGGCACCGACGCGGCTGCCGTGAGGTAATACAACACGTCCCGAACGGCGATCGGTTGGATGAAGTTACGCACCCACTTCGGCGCCGGCATGTACGGAAGAACCTCTGTGAGGTGCCTGATCATCTCGAATGATGCCGAACCAGACCCGATCACTACGCCGGCCTGGAATGCGATAGTGGGCACACCGGAGCCCAGAAGAACCTCCCCCACTTTTGCCCTGCTGCGCAGATGGCGGCTGAGTTCGTCAACGGGGACAGCGGGATGCAACCCACCGAGGTAGACGATGCGCTTCACACCGGCGGCTGCCGCGGCATCTGCCACGTTATGGGCGACCGTGAGCTCCATGTTCTCGAAGTCACCACGAGCGCCCATCGCGTGCACGAGATAGTAGACGACGTCGATGCCCTCCACAGCGCGGGCCACCGCGGCGGCGTCTGCCAGGTCACCTGTCATGACGTCGACATCGTCGGCCCACGGCGCATCCCTGAGCTTCAGGGGGTCTCGAACCAGTACGCGGACGTGGTGCCCTGCCTCGGCTAGTCGTGGCGCGAGACGGCCGCCAATGTAACCCGTTGATCCGGTAACGAGGATTCGCATGCGCCCAAGTTTACCTGCGATGCTGGCGTTTTCATGTGGCCTTGATTCGACTGCCGATGCACGGCCGACTCACGCGAGCGACTTGGTGTGCCAGACCGTTTTAGTCTCCGTCAACGCCACAATTCGTTCAAGGGACGGGATGGGGAATCCCTCCACCGGGCTTTGCACCCTCTTCAAGGTATCGGCAGCCATCACCTGCAGGTCGACCCAATCCAGGAGTCCCGCCCCGGCCAGGTCGATCGCGTTGACGTCGGCGTGGCCAGCCAGCCACGGCGCGATCTCCGCCGGAGAGCCCGTAAGGATGTTCACGACACCGCCGGGGACGTCACTCGTAGCCAGCACTTCCGCCAGGCTAATCGCGGCGAGCGGGGCCACCTCGTTGGCCACAACCACCACGGTGTTGCCCGTGAGGATTGCCGGGGCGATAACACAGGCCAAGCCGAGAAGGGAATGCCCTGACTGGGGCGCAATAATGGCGACCACACCGGTTGGCTCAGGGGTGGAGAGGTTGAAGTACGGTCCGCTGACGGGGTTGCCGTTGCCTGCCACCTGCACATATTTATCTGCCCACCCGGCGTACCAGACCCAGGCGTCGATGGCATTGTCGACCTGTGCGTTCGCCCCCGCCTTGGTGAGGGCCTCGGTCGCCATGAGTTCGTCCACGAACTGGTCGCGACGACCCTCAAGAAGTTCGGCCACGCGGTAGAGCACCTGGCCGCGGTTGTACCCAGTGGCAGCCGACCAGCTCGCGAACGCTGCGCGGGCCGCGACAACGGCATCCCGAGCGTCTTTGCGGCTTGCCAGCGAAGCATTGGCCAGAAACGCGCCATTTTTCGACGCCACGTCATACGTGCGTCCACTCTCGCTTCGGGGAAATTTGCCCCCGATGTAGAGCTTGTAGGTCTTGGGAATGGCGAGCCGGGTCATGAGCTGGCCTGCTTTCTGGGTGGGGATGCCACGGCAGGGGTGCCCCAGCCCGCACTCTCGAGGTAGGCGGCCAGGCCGTGCCTGCCCCCCTCACGGCCGTAGCCGCTCTCTTTATAACCCCCGAACGGGCTGGCGGGGTCAAACCGGTTGAACGTATTGGCCCAGATCACCCCGGCGCGAAGCCCATCGGCCACGGCCAGGATCTTCGAGCCCTTATCGCTCCAGATTCCGGCGGAGAGCCCGTACTGGGTGTTATTCGCCTTGGCGATTGCCTCGGCGGGGGTGCGGAAGGTCAGCACCGCGAGCACCGGCCCGAAAATCTCGTCGCGGGCAATGCGGCTCGAGGTCGACACGTTGGTGAAGATCGTGGGCGCGAACCAGAAACCCTTATCGGGGATGACGCACGGCGCGTTCCAGCGAACCGCGCCCTCCGCCTCGCCGACATCGCTGAGCTCGCGCACGCGATCGAGCTGCTCACGCGAGTTGATCGCGCCGATGTCGGTGTTCTTATCGAGTGGGTCTCCCATGCGCAGCGTCATCAGGCGCGACTTCAGCCGCTCGACTATCTCATCGTGGATGTTCTCCTGCACGAGCAAGCGGGACCCGGCACAGCACACATGGCCCTGGTTGAAAAAGATCCCGTTGACGATGCCCTCAATTGCCTGGTCGAGGGGAGCATCGTCGAAGACGATGTTCGCCGCCTTCCCACCCAGCTCGAGTGTGACCTTCTTGCCCGTGCCCGCCACGGACTTGGCAATCGCGCGGCCGACGGCGGTTGAGCCGGTGAACGCTACCTTATTGACGTCGGGGTGATTGACAAGTGCCTCACCGGTATCGCCCGCACCGGTGATGATGTTCACGACACCATCGGGCAACTCTGCCTGCTGCAGGATTTCCGCGAAGATCAAAGCGGAGAGCGGGGTGGTCTCGGCCGGCTTTATTACCACCGTGTTACCCGCGGCGAGAGCCGGAGCCACCTTCCAAGCCAGCATGAGCAGCGGGAAGTTCCACGGAATCACCTGCGCAGCCACTCCGAGCGAGCGTGGATTCGGGCCAAGGCCGGCGTAATCGAGCTTGTCTGCCCAACCTGCGTAGTAGAAGAACCACGCGGCGACCAAAGGCACGTCGACGTCGCGAGACTCCTTGATCGGCTTACCGTTATCGAGGCTTTCCGCGACCGCCAACTCCCGCGCACGCTCCTGCACGAGTCGCGCGATGCGGAACAGGTACTTGCCGCGGTCTGAGCCCGAGAGTCGGCTCCAGGTGCTCGTGTATGCCTTTCGCGCGGCCCTGACCGCGGCATCCACGTCGGAGGCATCTGCGTTGGATATCTCGGCGATCGTCTTCTCGGTAGCCGGCGAAATGGTCTGGAACGATGGCCCGTGCCCGTCCACGAACTGGCCGTTGATGAAGAGTCCGTAGCTGGGCTTCAGATGCAGGATGCTCGTGGACTCGGGGGCGGGCGCGTAGTCCAGGAAGCGAGTTGCGACGGTCTTCCCGGTGCCGGTCGTCACAGTGTTGGTCTTCACAGCGTCAGTCATGATCAGTCCATCGTCACGTAGTCGGGGCCCGAATAGCGGCCGGTGGTGAGTTTTTGGCGCTGCAGCAAGACGTCATTGAGCAGGCTTGACGCGCCAAAGCGGAAGAGCTGAGGGGTCAGCCACTCCTCACCCGCGGTTTCGGCGACCGTGACGAGGTACTTGATCGCGTCTTTCGCCGTTCGGATGCCTCCGGCGGGTTTCACGCCGATCCGTTCGCCGGTCAACCTGTACCAGTCGCGCACGACCTCCAGCATGAGCAGCGTCACCGGGAGCGTCGCCGCCGGAGAAACCTTGCCTGTTGAGGTTTTAATAAAATCTCCCCCGGCAAGAATGGCGAGCCAGGATGCCCGGCGCACGTTGTCGTAGGTACTCAGCTCGCCGGTCTCGAGGATCACCTTGAGGTGGGCGTAGGTGCCGTTTGTGCGCCGGCACGCCTCTTTGACGGCCACGATCTGATCAAAAACGACTCCCACAGATCCGGCGAGGAATGCCCCTCGGTCAATGACCATGTCGATCTCGTCTGCTCCCGCGACCACTGCCTCGGACGTGTCGGCTATCTTCACGGCGAGTGATGCGCGACCGCTGGGGAACGCCGTCGCCACGGCGGCGACGTTGATACCGTTATCCTCGCCAGCCGACCAGGATGCCCCGAGCGACTCAATCGCGTGGGGCACCATATCGCCGTAGACGCACACGGCAGCAACCCGCGGGGTAGCCGAATCTGAGGGATCAGGATTCACCGCCTTCGCCACCAGGGACCGCACCTTGCCGGGGGTGTCGGCTCCCTCAAGGGTGGTCAGGTCGATCAAGGAAATGATGGCGTCGAGTGCCCATGCTTTCGATGTCGTCTTGATGGAGCGGGTACCGAGTGCGGCGGCCCGTTGCTCAAGCCCCACGGCGTCGACGCCGGTGAGCCCGTCGAGATGCAGTTTCAGACTCTTCTCGGTGAGGTCGCCGCCGATCAGGCTCAGCGCCCGTTCCGCGGGTGCCAACGCTCGGGGTTGAGTCACCTGGCGAGGAAGGACGTGCGGTGTCGCGTTCACCAATGCAGTCTATCCGCGCCGATGCCCACGATCCCCGGCGATGCTCCGCTGGAACTGCGACGACTATCTGGGTTGATGCCGGGCGGGGTCGCTGTCGATCTCGAAAAGGTACTCCGCCCATGCTTCCGCGCGGTCTCGTTCCCAATTTTCCCAATCGACGGGATGACCCCGCAGCAGATCGGCGAGCTGATCGAGGTTGGTCAGCCAGTCGGCTTTCACTCGCGCCGCAAATACCGGCTCGATCGGGGCAAGAATGTCGACGGCCAGTATCGTGCTCATGCCTCGGCTGCCGCCCACCACCTCCGACAGGGTGAACACGAGCGTACCGTTGACCTCACTCTCAACCTCCAGCACCTGCTCTGGATCGAATCGCGTGATGTGCCCATCACTGCAGGGCTGGGTATCGCGGTTGAGCCAGCGCAGTGAGTATTGCCCGCCCAGGCCCGGAGTTATCGTCGCCTCAGCAAGCCAGCCCGAAACGAGTTCGGCATCCACGAGCGCGTCCCAGACGATGCTGGAACCAAACTCGTATTGCCTCTCGAAATGTAGGCTCGGCGTGATCACGCCTTAACTGTACGTCGGACTGCAGACAGAGGGTGAGGCCCTGTGATGAGCCGTCTCGAGCGGGTCGCCGCGCGTCCGGAAGCCCCTACACTGTCACCGTGAAAGCCACCCCCGCTGCCCCCCGACGACATGTCGTGATCGTTGTCGCCGACATCCTTGCTTCGGTAATTTTTTTGGTGTTCGGCGCGGTGTTGGCGCTGACCGTGGTCGGCTATGCCGCACAATTCGGCACCGTCACCGCCGACTGCGGGGCCGGCCCCTTCGATGGTCTGGAATGCAGCTCGATTGCACTCTCCATCGCCGTGTATGGGCTGATCGGGGTGACGGTGCTCGGCTATTTCCTTGCTGTCGGCATGGTTATCGTGTCGGTGATTCGCAAGCGGCTCACATTCTGGTGGCCGCTGGGCGCGGTCATCCTGATCATTGTCGCTTTCTACGCGGCCGCCTGGGTCGCTGGAATGGTGGCACCGGCGGGAGTGTCGTCGTGATCGCGCAGGGGTTCGCGCTCGGAGTCGACCTCGGTGGAACCAAGGTCGAGGCTGCCCTCGTCGATTCGAGGGGAGTTGTGCTGCCCGCGAGCCGCTTCCGTGCGCCCACGGGCGGCAGCTCCACGAGCGAGGAACTAGCCGCGAGCGCCGCGGAGGTGGTGCTGCGCTCGGTCGGCATGCTTCCGGATGACGCCACCATCGTCGGCGTCGGCATCGGCAGTGCGGGGCCGATCACCGTGGCCGAGGGTCTCGTGTCGCCCCTGAACCTCCCCCACTGGCGCGAATATCCGCTGCGCGATCAGATCGCCGCGCTCGTGCCCGGCCTGCCGGTGTCACTGCGCCTGGACGGCGAGTGCATCACTCTTGCCGAACACTGGGTAGGGGCCGGCCAGGGTGAGTCAAACCTCATGGGAATGGTGATCTCGACCGGCATCGGGGGCGGACTTATTCTCGGCGGCAGGGCTATCGCCGGGCCCTCGGGCAATGCCGGTCACATCGGTCACGTTGAAGTGGGCGGCTTCGACGACCCGTGCCTCTGCGGCGGCACGGGCTGCGTCGAGGCCGTGGCGTCCGGGCCGAAGACCACGGCGTGGGCGCGGCGACAGGGCTGGGATGGCTCCTCTGGTGAAGAGCTTGCGGCAAGCTACGCTGCGGGCGACCCGATCGCCACCGCCGCGGTAGCGCGGGCGGGGCGTGCGATCGGCCAGGCCATCGCGTCATCCACCGCGCTCGTCGACCTCGATGTCGTCGCTATCGGCGGCGGGTTCTCGCGTGTCACGCCCGACCTGTTCGAGTTCATCAGGGAGGCCATTGCCCTTCGCAGGCCGTTCCCGTTCGTCACAAAGGTTCGCGTGATCCCCTCGGGACTATCCGGCGACGGGCCGCTCATCGGGGCGGCCGCGCTGATTCACCGGGCCGACCTCGTCGCCTGACGAGGTCGCGCCCATCCTCAGCGCTTCGGTACCGCTTCGAGCACTGTCCTGACGTGGTGCTCGTCGACGGCCATCTGATGGACGAGCGACCCGACATCGTCGAATGTGACCATTCCCCGGACGAAATCAACGAACGACACTTCTACAGTTCTGTCGTACAGGTCAAGGTCCTGGTCGAGCACGTGGGCCTCAACCTGCTTCTCGGGCACATCAGCGAAGGTCGGATTATTACCCACCGATATGGCCGCGGGGTACCGCACACCCTCGGTGGTGAGCCAGCCGGCATAGACACCGTCAGCGGGCACCAGTCCCTCGATCAGCGCGGACAGGTTCGCGGTCGGGTAGCCCAGGGTGCGACCACGCCGGGCTCCGTGAACAACGACGCCCCGGATGGTGTGGGGCGCACCGAGGAGAACGGTCGCCTCGGCCACCCTGCCGGCGGCGAGCAACGTCCGAACCGACGTGGACGATACCCGCTGAGAGTTGTCCTGCAGCACATCATCGAGGACGATCACGTCGATTCCGTGGGATCGCCCAAAAGTCCGGAGAGTCTCGACGGTGCCGGCACCGCCCGCGCCGAACCGGAAGTCTGCACCCACCATCAGCACCCTCGCGTGGAGTGCGTCCACGAGTATCCCCTGCAGGAATTCTGACGGAGGAATCGCGCTGAATTCGTCGTCGAATCTCACCATCAGCGCAGCATCCAGCCCGGTCGATGCAAGTAGTTCGAGCTTCTGGTCGTTGCTGACCAGAGCCGGCGGGCACCGTTCGGGCTTCAGCAGGCTGAGCGGGTTGCGATCGAATGTCATCACCACGCTCGAGAGTCCGCGCTCACGGGCGATCTCGAGCAATCGCGCGACGACGGCCCGATGGCCAGTGTGCATCCCGTCGAACTTACCGACCGTCACGGCGCTGGGACCGAACGCCGCCGGAACCTCTGCCGGAGAGAAAAAGGTCTGCATCCTAAATCGACACATCCGTTGGTATTGCACGAGGTCGCCGGTGGTAAAGCCACAGCATCCCGAGGATCGGGAGCACGAGGGGAATGAACAGGTACCCGCGACCGTAGACCGACCACACCGTGTCGGCCGGGAACAGGATCGGATCGACCAGGCTCAGGGTTCCCACTGTGACAACCCCCACCAGTTCAAAAATAATCGTGATCCAGGCTATGCGATACCAGGTATTACCCTGTCGCAGCAGCGCAACGGTGGCCAGCAGGTAGACCACACCGGCCAACCCGCTGAGCAGATAGGCGATCGGCGCGTTCTCGAACTTTCCTACGATCTGCACGAAAGATCGAGCGGTTGCAGCCAGTGCCAAAATTGCGTACACCGCGATGAGAAGGCGCCCAACGCCCACGGCGCGTGAAGATCTGTTATTTGCCATGTCGACACAACTTTAGGCGACCTGCACGAACCAGATCTGCCCCATCCGATAGAGCATCACGGCCACCGCAAGGCAGGCAACCCCGAGAATGGCGGTACTCCAGCGGTTTCGCTCGACCAGCGCCCACACGATGGCCGCCGGCGGGATCAGCGCGGCCGACACGAGGTACACCCAAAACTCGAGCCCACTTCCGGTGGGGACATTACCGGTTGCGGGTGCAATAAGCGAAACGACCAGCTGGGCGATCAATAGCACCTCGACCAGGGCCGTAGCCCCGAGGGTGTAGTCGTTGGGCGTTCGGCCGGCGAGACCCAGAACCAGACACAGCAGGCCAGCGATGACGGCAATACCGACCTGGACGTATTCAAACCACTCGATCATGCTGTCCCCTCTTCGTGCCGGGTATCGGGCGGGAAGTTGACGAGCACGTGTGCCCGCCCTGCGATGTTCTCGACCAGCCCGATGAGTCTGCCGTCGGGGTCGATCGCGGCGATGGGCCGATCCGACTCGACGCTGAGCGGAATGCGCTTGCCGTGGGCAAGGTCGGCCGAGTGCTGAGCGTCGAGGCGCACCTGCGCGAACAGTGTGGTCGCGACCTCGGCGGGCTCCAGCATGGCCGGGGCAAGGTCAGCGTCGAGACCGGATGCCGCATCCACCGTAAAGGGGCCGATGCGGGTTCTCCGCAGGGCCGTGAGATGCCCACCAACGCCGAGCGCAGCCCCGAGGTCGCGGGCGAGGGCGCGGATGTACGTGCCGGTCGAGCACTCCACCCGAACGTCGAGGTCGATCCAGTCAGCACGACGCGTGTCGAGCACGTCAAACGCGCGGACGGTCACGGGGCGCTCGGCCAGCACAATCTCCTCACCGGCGCGCACCAGGGTGTACGCCCGTGTTCCGTCGACCTTGATGGCGCTCACGGAACTCGGGCGTTGCGAGATAGGTCCGGTCAGGGCGGCGACTTCGGTCGCGATGGCCTCTGCGCTGACGGCGGCCAGCGCCGCGGCATCCACCCTCTGCCCCAGATCCCCGTCGGCATCGTCTGTGTTCGACGCAGCACCGAGGCGAATGGTGGCGGTGTATTCCTTGTCGAGTCCGACGATCCAGGTCAGCAACCTCGTCGAGTTGTTGACACCCAGCACGAGCAAACCGGTCGCCATCGGGTCGAGAGTGCCCGCATGGCCGACCTTGCGAGTGCCGATCGACTTGCGCGCTCTGGCGACAACATCGTGACTCGTGATGCCCTGGGGTTTATCGACAAGCAGGATGCCACTTCTCGGGTTGCTGGGCGGCTTCACGAACGGGCCACCGCAACACAGATCACCCCCTCAGGCTACCGGGTACCGACCATTGGCCCGCTTAGGATCTGAGCATGCGAATAGCCGTCATCGGAGCCGGGGCTGTCGGCGGCGCAATCGCAGCACTGCTCGTGCGAGCCGACCACGAGGTCGAGGTGACCGCTCGCGGTGCGCACCTCACCGCGATGCGGGAGAACGGCATCCACCTCACTGGCGCGTGGGGTGAGTACACCGCAGCGGTGCTGGCAAGCGAACAGCTCACCCGCGGTGCTGAGTTGGTCATCGTCGCCACGAAGGCGCGGGATGCTCCTGCCGCGGTCGTCGAGAATGCGTCGATGATGCGAGGCATTCCTGTCGTCGTGATCCAGAACGGCCTGGAGGGGATGTCTGCCGCCGCCGTGGCATCGCCTCGCTCCGATATTGTGGGCGGGCTTGCCATCTTCGCCGCCTCGTTCCTATCGCCGGGTGAGGTCACCGTCACCACGGCCGGGCCCCTCTACGTCGGAGTCGCGTCCGGTGACAGTGATGTCCCCGCACGCTATGCCGCCCAGTTGTTGGCCAGTGTGATGCCGACCGTGGTCGTCGCCAACTTCGTCGGTGCCCAGTGGACCAAACTCGTCATCAACCAGGTGAACGCGCTGCCCGCCATCACCGGGCTCAGCGTGCAGGAGGTCATCGCCCATCGTCGCCTGCGCCTGATCATGACGGCAAGCATGCGTGAAAATGTGCGCATCGGGCTCGCGAGCGGAATCCGCTTCGAGAAGGTGCAGGGGCTGTCTCGGCGCGGGCTCCGACTCTTCTCCGCGTTACCCCTTTGGATAGGGCAGCTTCTTCCCCTGCTGATGAGTGCGCGCATCGGGGCAACCCCGAATCCGGGCTCGACCCTGCAGAGTGTGCGCCGAGGCCAACTCACCGAGATCGTCCACCTCAACGGCGCCGTCGTGGATGCCGCAACCGCTCTCGGTCGCATTGCCGCCGTGAACGCGGCTCTCGTCGCCCTCGTGCATGAAGTCGAGGCGAGCGGTGAGTTCTATACCCCCGCGCAGGTCACCGCCCGCGTGAGCCAGCGCTAGCAGCTATCGGCGAACACCCGCCGGGGCAGTTGTGGAGTGGAGTTATCCACGATCGCCGAGGCGCGCGCTCGGGGTCCGGACTCGGCGAGATACAGTTTCTGGCCGCTCTCGTAGCGTTGGTTTTCGGTGCGCCTGGCGCGGGCCGTGATGAGGGCATCCGCCGCCTGACCGCTCACCTCGAGCCACACCGAGAAGTTCCACAGGCCCCGCAGTTCGGGCCTGTTCAGGAAGATTCCGTCAACGATGAGCGTCGCATCCCTCGGGCCGGTCTCCCATTCCATTGACACCGGGGTGTCACGTTCGACATCGAACGCGGAGGTCACGAACCCGGCGCTTCCGCCCATTTTGAACGGCTCGATAAGAACCCTCCGAAAAAGGGCGTAGTCAAAAGAATCACGGTAGAAACCCTCGGCGGAGTCCACGCCGCGGAGGTGACGGTCTTCGCGCGGGCGATGAAAATTGTCGATGGATGCGCGAAAAACCGAGTGGCCACCGCGGCCCAGTCGCGTCGCAAGCGCATCGGCGAAGGTGGACTTGCCCACGCCGTCGATACCGTCGATGGCCAGCAGGGTGCGCCCCTTGCCGGAATTATGGAGGAACTCATCAGACAGGGAATCGAGCAGGTCCCGGCGAGCGGTGGTGAACGGATCGGCCATGATCGGAGCAGCCGCAAAGATCGACAGTGCCGGTAATACTGCTGGGGGCTGCGGTGTTGGCTCGGCCATGACATCCAGTCTAGGTTTGCCGGGTGAGTATTGCCCCGGCCGTGAATCAGTGGTTCCTCGCCAACCAACGCGATCTTCCCTGGAGACGCAAGGGATTCGGCGCGTGGGGCATCCTGGTCAGCGAGATCATGCTGCAGCAAACTCCGGTGGCCCGCGTGATTCCCCGGCTAGAGCAATGGCTCGACCGCTGGCCCACGCCTGCCGCACTTGCCGCCTCTCCTGTCGGAGACGCCGTGCGCGCCTGGGAGCGACTGGGCTATCCGCGACGAGCACTCCGCCTTCACGCCGCGGCCGTCGCCATCACCGAGCGCCACGACGGTATCGTGCCCTCCGATATCGACCAGTTGCTGGCGCTGCCCGGCATCGGTGACTACACCGCGCGGGCCGTCGCTGCGTTTGCGTTCGGACTGCGGCATCCGGTCGTCGACACTAACGTGCGCCGGGTTATCGCCCGCGCCGTTCTCGGCCAGGGTGAGGCCGGCCCGCCGTCCACTCGCCGGGATTTGGCCGCCATGGAGTCACAGCTTCCGGTGGAGCTCGCCGAGGCAAGACTGTTCAACGCAGGCATGATGGAGCTCGGAGCACTCGTCTGCACGGCCCGCTCACCGCAGTGCGGCGCATGCCCTCTTGCCGAGAACTGCGCCTGGCGATCCGACGGATACCCCGCATACCTCGGGCCCCGCGCCGTGGTGCAGGCGAAGTACGAGGGTTCCGACCGCCAGGTGCGCGGCCTCGTCCTGGCCGAGCTTCGGGCCAGCGACATCCCGGTGACCGCCACCGAGATCGAATCGCTCTGGCCGGACGCGACCCAACGAGATCGCGCGCTGGCCGGACTCCTGGACGACGGCCTGGCCGTCGCCGTGCCGGGTGGTTACGCACTGCCGTGATGGCGTGCGGTCTCGCCCGCGAGCCCGCGCTCCCGGCATGCTTCGGAAATTCAGGAAACCAGGTCGTAACGGGGGCGTTCGGGGCGGGAAACCGGCCGCGGAGTCACCATTTCCTGAGTTTTCGAAGCACCTGAGTTGCAATCTCCTGAATTTCCGAAAGGGAGCGTCGTCGAGGGCGCAGGGGTGGACGAATCACGGCTGTGCGTCGCACACTGGGTTCGTGCCCGAACTTCCCGAAGTCCACGCCCTCGTCACCGATCTCGGCGCGCGGCTAACCGGTCGGCGCGTCGACCGGTTCGACCTGATCTCGTTTGCGGCGCTGAAGACGTTTGACCCGCCGCTCACACAACTGAGCGGGCGCATCGTGGGCCCGATCACTCGTCACGGCAAGTATCTCGACTTTGCCTTCGACGATGCCGACAGCGAGGGCGAAGAGGATCGCCTCCACCTGCTCGTACACCTGGCGCGCGCCGGGTGGATCCGCTGGCGGGATGCCGCCCCGAAGCCGTCGGGCGCTCCCGGGCGCGGCCCTCTCGCGGCCAGGCTCGTGCTCGACGACGGCTCGGGCTGTGACATCACCGAGGCAGGCACCAAAAAGTCGTTGGCGATCCACCTGGTTCGGGATGCGGCCGAGGTCCCCCGCGTCGCAACGCTCGGCCCGGATCCGCTCGACCCCGACTTCACCGAGGGCGTGCTCGCGGGTATCCTCACGCGCGCCGGCCGCTCCCACATCAAGGGGCTGTTGCGCAACCAGGCCGTGATCGCGGGGATCGGCAACGCGTACTCCGACGAGATCCTGCATGCGGCGAAGATGTCACCGTATGCTCCGGCATCCATGACCCCGGATGATGTCTCGCGTCTCTACGCCGCCGTGCAGTCCACGCTTCGCGCTGCCATCGCCCGTGCGGATGGGCTGGCCGCCTCCGAGCTCAAGCGGGAAAAGAAGTCGAACCTGCAGGTGCATGGTCGGGCGGGCGAAACATGCCCGGTCTGCGGTGATGTGGTGCGCCAGGTGCGCTTCGCCGACTCGAGCCTGGAGTACTGCGCGACCTGCCAGACCAACGGTAAGCCGCTCGCTGACCGAGTGTTGTCGCGATTGCTGAAGTGACACTGATCGTTAGCGAGCGACGACCTCCACCTTGAGGCCTGCGTCATTCTCAAGATAGGCAGCTAGTGCGCGGCACCCCGGCATGGGGAAACCGATCGGGACACAGGGCGGTCCAGCCGCCGCCAGAATGAGCCATCGGGCCAGTGCTCCCTCACGACCTAGCCGAGCCTGCCACAAAGCCCCAGCCCCACTGGGATCTGGCCGCGCCAAGGTCGGCCACCCACAGCTCGACGTGGTGAAGCGCCGCGGGTGACACGATCAGCGGCTCTCGTCCACGTCGTCGTCCTCGTCGGCGATGACGCGCGGCTTGACGTAGGGATCTTCATCCCCGGCGTATGTGGCCGTCTTCTTGAGGTTCTCGACCTCGGCATCACGCGCCGCAGCCTCGGTCAGAAGTGACTCAATGAGGGCAGCGTTCTCGGGGATCCCATCTGCGATGAACTCCAGGCTCGGAGTGAGTCGGGCCGTCAGGTTCTTGCCGAGCTCGCTACGGAGCATCCCAGTGGCCGATTTGAGGGCCGCCGCGCTGTCGATGCGCTCCTCGTCGGTCCCGTACACCGTGTAGAACACGGAGGCGTGCTGAAGATCGCCCGTGACCTTCACGTCGGTGATGGTGACGAACCCCATGCGGGGATCTTTAATTCCACGCTCGAGCGTCTTGGCCACAATGACTTTGATACGGTCCGCCATCTTGGCGGCTCGAGCTGCGTCGACCATGAATGCCCCTGCTTCCCTGCTTCTCTGCGTCTACTTCACGAGCGGGTACTAACACCAGCGTACGGCGGGGAGGGATTTCGATTCCGGGCCGCAGGCTGGGTCTGGCAGCGGCGCCGCCCGTAGGGTGACGCCGCCGGAAGCGGCCC
>NZ_JANLVV010000019.1:0-6759 GCF_031364185.1 Salinibacterium sp.
CTGCCATCACCAGCGGCAGCCATCCGACCGGGTGCGATAGCGTCAGCCATTCGATCATGTATGCGCCCACCGCGGCGAAGGAAAATGTGAAGGACCAGAATCCGAGTGAGAACGGCAGCTTCAGGTAGCGCGGCAGTAAGAATAATTGCAGCACCACCATGAGCACGGTCACTGCCGCGAGCGCGTACTCGAGTGAGCCCAACTTCTCACCACCGATAGCAAACCACGCGGATCCAGCAACTGCCGGAGGAGCGACGATGATGGCGAGTGTAGGCGTTAGCGCTGCTGGAAGCGCCGCCCGGGTCGCGAAGCGAGCGATCAACACCGCGTAGATCATTACCCAGAAGAGGATGCCTACCGCGAACGCGCCAATAGCCAGCGAGGTTAGACCCACCTCGGCTGCGGTGGTCGAGGCGATCAGCCCGGCTGCGACCGTGGGAAGAAAGTACCCGCCATGGACCACATTCATTTGGACTGCCCCGTTGAGCCAAAAGTTGAGAATCCACCCTGCGAAGAGCGTTGCTGCCGCGATCGACGCGACCACCAGGGCGGTGCCAGCTGCCGGGCTCACTTTATACAGGGCCGCGCCGAGCAACATCCCGACCACCGGGACGAGTGCCGCGATGGGTCCTTGTGCGGGGTGTCTCAGTTGGCTCGACAGTGACTCTGTACTCTGCGCGCCGCGCACGACATGTGCGACGATCATCCACACCCAGGCGATCCCGGCAAGCCACCACAGCGCTCCACCTACCTCGCTTGGCCAGCCCGCGGCGACACCCGCGAGCGACCAGACTTCTGCGAGCCCGGAAAGCCCGAACGGTATTGCGAGGGTGTTCAGTGGAATCCGCTCGTGCATGTGAGGTGACGCCATCATCGGAAGCTTCCCATCGATCGTGTGAATAGAGCGGGTGTCTACTTGATTGCTGACGACGCCGTCTATGAGAGTGACTCTGACGAGCGGCACAAATTTCCTTCGTTCGATCCGGGAGTGATTCCCGCGATGAAGCCAGCATCTGCTCCGGATGACAAACGAGTCCAAGACCTAAATTCGATTCGGTGATGCCGTTCCAGCATGAGCATTGACGCGAGCGGCGATGGACGTGATGAATCATGCGAGGCAAACGATGTCGTTCAACCGGGCATCCACATGCACCATCCCGCGATAGACCGCTCCCTCTAGTGCTGGCCCGCGAACGGCGTTGGATTCTCAGGGATACAGTGCTTGAGCCGCAGCGACGAACGCGCTGATTTCGGGACGGTTCCGTCCGCCCGAAACTGTAGCGAGAGCGACCTGATAGGGCGGCGAGTCGGCGACGGGCCGATAGGTTATGTCGGCTCGCTGATAGAAGTTCGCCGCCGTTTCCGGCAATAACGCCAGCCCCAGCCCCGATGCAACGGCGTCGAGTTGCTCTTCTATCGTTCGAACTCCGGAAACCAAGGAAGGTGTTCCGGTGGCGTGATGTGCCGCCACGTCATAGCGCAGAAGCGATTCGTCCTCGAGCTGGTCAAGGACGATCGACGCATTGCCAGCGAGGTGGTGGCCGATCGGTAGCGCCAGCATCTCGGCGTCGTCGAATAGCGGGATTAGGGTGAGGCCGGCGATATCGAGCGGTGTTCTCACCCAGGCAACATCGACTCGGCCATCGAAAAGGGCGGCAGTCTGCTCGTCCCATTCGATGCGATGTGCGACGACGACGACGTCGGGGTATTCACGGGTGAACTCCTGGACAACGGGGGTGATGATAATTCCCGGCCGGAACCCAATGGAAAGCGTGGTGACAATTGCACCTCCCGCGCGAACGCGGCGTCGCGCTGCGAGGGTGATCGCAAGAAGATTGTCGGCCTCGCCTACGAGCACCCGACCCGCCTCTGTCAAGGCGACGCCATGCTTATTTCGTTCAAAAAGCATCACACCGAGGTCGTCTTCCAAGGCTTTCACCGCTCGACTCAGCGCAGGCTGAGCAACATGCAACTCTTCGGCTGCGCGGCCAAAGTTGAGAGTTGTCGCGACCGACAAGAAGTAACGGAGCTTCCGGAGGTCGAGCTCCGCGTCCTGGTTGAGGTACAGCGCCCGGGTGGCCATGCCGGAACCGTACCACCAACAGGACTGAGCACGAGTATTCCGGGGATTGATGAGGCGTAACTTCTTTCGGGATGTCTTCGCCCGACTCGACTAGGCCGCCATGCGTTCGACGGCTTCCTCAAGCACGGTTGGGTCGCAGACGAAGTGGATGCGGGCGTGGCCTCGGTCGGCGGCGCCGACGGTGGGGCCCAAGTTCAGGGCGACCTTCGCGTTGTGTGGCACACGTTCTGCTGGATCCAAGCCTAAGTCGAGGTCGCGGAAGTCGAGCCAGCCGAGCATCCGCGCCAGCCCGGCGCGTTATCCGGAGTCGCAAAAAAACTGTGAGCGATCGGGAATATTCCGAAAGTCTATGCATTTGCATTGAATAGACTCACACGATAAGGGAGCAACTATGGTCGCCGCAACATCCGGACTTCACCACGTCACCGCGATCGGAGGTGACCCCCAGCGCAACATCGATTTTTACATCACCGGCCTCGGGCTTCGACTCATCAAGCGCACCGTCAACTTCGACGACCCGAGCACCTACCACCTGTACTACGGCGACGAAGCGGGTCAGCCCGGCTCGCTCATGACGTTCTTCCCGTGGAAGGGAGTTCCAAAGGGGCGCATCGGCGCCGGCCAGTCGACCTCGACCGCGTTCTCCGTGCCCGCGGGCAGCCTCGGCTGGTGGGCCGGTCACTTCGCACAACTCGGCGTCTCGGCCGAGGTTACGACCGAGGGCTCCGAAGAGGAGCGCCTGTCGCTGCGTGACCCCGACGGCCTCCAACTCGACCTCATCGCGAGCTCGACGACAGACCCCCGCGACCCTTGGGATTCTGCCTCTGTGCCCGCAGAGTTCGCGGTTCGGGGGCAGCATTCGTCGGTTCTGACGGTTCGGGATGCCGCGGCAACAGTCGCACTGCTGACCGACGATCTCGGCCTGACCGTCGTCTCCGAGCATGGGGACCGCACGCGACTAGCCGCCGGCGACGCTATGCCCGGCAACATCGTCGACGTGATCTCGGATCCACTGGCACCGGTGGGAATGACCGCGGGCGGAACTGTGCACCACATCGCGTTCCGCGCGCCGGACCACGCCACCCAGGAGCTCTGGCGCCAGGAGCTCGTCGGCCGCGGCCACCAGGTAACGGCGATTCTCGACCGCCAATACTTCACCTCGATCTACTTCCGTGAGCCCGGGGGAGTTCTCTTGGAGATCGCGACCGACACGCCAGGTTTCGATATCGACGAGCCGCTGCTCGAACTGGGCCGCAGCCTCAAGCTGCCGCCGTGGCTCGAGCCGTCCCGTGAGGCGATCGAGCACTCTGTCATCCCGATCACCGTTCCCCAGGAGAACAACCCGGCGGATCATGACTGAGGCCTCCGACTGGCCGCATCTCTTCGAGGCGGGGGAGGGTCCGGTGCTTCTCGCCCTGCACGGCACGGGCGGTAACGAGCGCGACATCCTGCCTCTAGCAAAGGCCATCGACCCGGGGGCCGCGGTGCTCGCCCCTCGGGGGCAGGTCCGGGAGGGTGGGGCTCTCCGATGGTTCCGCAGGCACGGCGAAGGCAATTTCGATGTGGATGACGTGGTCATAAGGTCGGGAGAACTCGCCGACTTCGTGGTCTGGGCTGTCGACAACTACGGCCTTCAGGGCCGCAGGCTCGTCGCCATCGGCTTCTCGAACGGTGCCAACATAGGGCTTGCGACGGCTGCCCTTCACCCGCGGGTGATCGGCGAGATGATCGCGTTTTCCGGGATGTACCCGTTTGCTGACAGGTCTCTCACGACCAGCCTGATCGGAAGTCGGATGCTGCTGGCCAATGGGCGAGCAGACTCCATGGCCCCCGGCGCCAGCGTGGCGAAGCTGGCCACCGAGCTGCGCGAACGTGGCGCTCGGGTGGCGCGCCACGAGCGCGATGGCTCGCACGGGGTCACCGCCGACGACCTCGAGGCAGCGCGAGAGTGGCTTCTCAGCTGAGGCCGGCGCGCTTCTCGAGCAGCGGGGCCGTGCGATACGCGACCATCTCCCGCATCGAGAGCGCGATCCGGGTGCGTTCGATTCCCGGCACGGCAAGAATGACTCCGGCAATGCGATACAGGTCGTCTGCATCCCTTGCCACAATTCGAATCAGGATGTCGTCGCCGCCCGCGACACCGTGCACCTCGACAACCTCGGCAATTCCCGCAAGCGCCTCTTCGATGCCGACGAGTCGATGCTGGTCGGCGCGCGCCGTCACGAAGGCGGTCAGGGGATAGCCGAGCGCGCGATGCTCGACCCTGCGATCGACCGGGGCGAGCATGCCACTCGACTCGAGCCGCGCCAGCCGCGCCTGTACGGTGTTGCGGGACAGGTCGAGACGCTGGGCGAGTTCGACGCCGGAAAGCCTCGCGTCGTCCCTGAGCGCGAGCAAGATGCGTGAGTCGGTGGCGTCGAGTTGAGGCATACGACGCAGTATGGCATGAGTCATCCGGAATCAATCAAGCATTCTGCATAATCGGATTGATCATGGTTGTGCAAATGTTGCTCGGGGATGATGATTTGGATACACCCCGCAAAGGAGCGAGAGATGACACTGGCCTCATCCCGGCCGCACGTAGAGTCGCTGCCATCGCCGCGGGCATCCGCAGATTTTTTGTTCTATGGCGAGTTGCTTGCGCCGCATGAGCGCGCGCGGCTGGATCGTGCGATCACCATGTTCAGGGAGGTCGTGCAGCCCGTTGTTGCCGCCCACTGGACGGCGGCGACCTTCCCCTTCGAGCTGCTGCCGGCACTCGGGCGGGAGAATATCGTCAGCGTCGTCTCCGGTGGCGCAAGTCACCTCCTTCATGGATTCCTGCACCTCGAACTCAGCCGCGTCGACCTGTCGATGTCGACGTTTCTCGGGGTGCACGAACTCTCGGTCTCGGCAATCGACCTGATGGGTTCGGATGAGCAGCGCGCGAAACTGCTTCCCGGCCTCCGGTCGCTGACCGCGATCGGGGCGTTCGGTCTGACCGAGCCTGAGCACGGCTCCGACATCTCGCGTGCCATGCAGACCACGGCCACCCGTGACGGTGAGCACTGGATATTGGATGGCACGAAACGATGGATTGGCAACGGCACGTTCGCCGACCATGTGTGCATCTGGGCACGGGACACGGCCGACGACACGATGAGGGGCTTCATCGTCGACCGGGGCACCCCGGGTTTCACCACGCGAGTAATCGACAACAAGATTGCGCTGCGCATTGTGCAGAATGCCAATATCGACCTGGATCACGTGCGAGTAAGCGACTCCGCTCGGCTCAGCGGCGCACAGGGATTTCGCGATGCGAACACCCTCCTCACGAAATCCAGAATCTGGGTGGCGTGGCAGGCCGTCGGCCTCCAGTTCGCCGCCTACGACCTGGCGCTTGCCTACGCGCTCGAGCGCACCCAGTTCGGCAAACCCATCGCCTCCTTCCAGCTCACCCAGGACAAACTCGTGCGACTGCTCGAAAACGCCACCGCATCGCTCGGCACCATGGTGCGCATTGCGCAACTTCAGGATGACCGGCGGATCCAGCCCGAACACGCCGCGATGGCCAAAGCCAGTTGTACCGAGAGGATGCGGGAGTCGGTTGCCATGGCCCGCTCGATCTTCGGTGGCAACGGCATCTCCACCGACTACGACATCGCCCGTGTTTTCACCGACGCCGAAGCGGTGTACAGCTACGAGGGCAGCTACGAGATCAACACCCTCGTGGTCGGTCGCGCGATTACGGGCATCTCCGCCTTCGATTAACGACGGGCTTTCGACTAACGACGGGCCTTTGCACGGGAAGCGCAGTCCGGCATCACCCGCTGGTACCCCCGCGGGTGTAGGGAATGTCATACCAATGCCTGATGCAATTCACAGCCTCCAGCGCAACAGTGGAAGCATGACAATTCGACCCGTCCGCATCCTTGTCGTTGACGAAGAGGGGCCGCTCACCCACGTGGTGTCGCTGGCCCTTGCCCTGGAGGGGTGGACGGTCGAGGTTGCGCGCGACGGCGCTTCGGCGCTCCGGCGCATCCGGTCATCACCACCAGATTTGGTGTTGCTGGATGTCACGCTGCCCGACATGCGCGGAACCGATCTGGTGACGCAACTGAGGGCAAGCGGAGACACACTGCCCGTGGTCTTTCTGACGGGCCGCGCATCCCTCGAGGATCGCATCGAAGCGTTCACTGCCGGTGGCGACGACTACATCACCAAGCCGTTCAGTCTGGATGAACTGGTAGATCGCCTCAACCCGATCGTGCGAAGGCTGGGTCTCGCCCCCACCAGTCGGCGGTTCGCCGACCTCGTGCTCGACGACGCAACGACTGAGGTGTGGCGCAGCGACGAGCGCGTCACGCTTACTCCGCTCGAATACGAGATGCTGCATGCCCTCCTCGAGCAGGCCGGAACGGCGCTGACACTGGGTCAGGTCCTGCGCGCGGTGACAGCGCGCGGCATGCGCATCCCTCGCGAGATTGGGGTTCGGATGCTCGAACACATGCGTGCCGCCGTCAACGCCGATCGTGCCCCGCTCGTGCATCTGACGTCTGCCGGCGGATGGATGCTCGCCACGGCCTGACCGCGCCAGGCCGACATTCCACCGACCCGGCCGCAATCTCAGGCCGGCGCTAGCCTGAACGCATGCAGGATGTCGTGCTCGGGCCGTGGGCGAAGTCGTTTCCCCCGTC
>NZ_JANLVV010000035.1:0-1387 GCF_031364185.1 Salinibacterium sp.
TTCTGAGCGTTTTACCGCCAGCCGCACTGTCTCCGATGCGATCTCCGTGACAACGAGTCCGACGCCGGTGATGGGTGGCATGTTCGAGTAGCCATGGGCTAGCGCGAGCTCCACGTCACCGCTCATCAGCGCGGGAATTGACTCGCTGGGTTCCAACTCGATGATTCGAAGCTGCACTCCCTCTCCCGATCTGGCACGCAGCAAGGCCCAGGCGCCGGGCATGATTGTTCGCGCGGCGGTCGGGAACGCGGCGACTCGATACGTGCCGGACGCGCCCTCGCGCAGTGATGTCGCCTCCATCTCGGCGACGGTGAGCAGGTCCACGATGGCGCTCCCGTGCCTGGCAAGGAGGTGCCCGGCGGGGGTGACGACGATCCGCCGGCCCTGCTTCTCAGTGAGCTTGAGTCCAACGTCGCGTTCCAGGGTGGCCAGCTGCATTGAGATTCCGGGAGGGGTGAGATTCAGCGACCGCGCGACGGCGGCGATCGTCCCCAGCCGGTCGAGTTCTGCCAGCATGCGTAACTTCCGAATATCTAACACAAACCTAGGTTTACGCTCATGCCAATAAAAAGTAAATAGACATAACTAATTTCGGCGAGCATGCTTCGACTATGAAGACAACGAAGATTCTCTTCGCCGGGCTGGGTGTCGTACTGCTGTGGGCAAGCTCCTTCCCCGCGATTCGAGTCGCCGCACCAGAACTCGGCACCATCGGCCTGTCATTCGTGCGGCTGGTTGTCGCCGCTATCGTGCTCCTCATCCTCGCTCCGCTGCTCAAAATTCGGATACCCGCGCCGCGCGACCTCGCGCTGATTGCCCTCTGCGCATTCTTCGGCATGACGGCCTACCAGTTGCTTCTCAACGAGGGTGAACTGCACGTTCCCGCCGGAACAGCGAGCATCATCGTCGCGGCAGCGCCGCTGGTCTCCGTGGGGATCGCGGCCGTCGCATTCAAGGAGAAGCTCACCCTCATCCGCCTCGCGGGCAGCACTCTGGCCATCGCGGGTGTTGCCCTCGTCTGCCTCGCTCGCGCCGGGCTGAGCCTCAACTCGGCGGTATGGATCGTCGTTGCCGCGATGGTGGTCCAGGGTGTCTACCACCCGCTGTCGAGGTCGTTGCTGCGGCGGTACGCCGCTGCCGAGGTCGCCACCTACGCAATGGTGGCAGGAACCCTCATGACCCTCCCCTTCGTCCCGTTCGGCTGGGATCAACTGGTCTCAGCCAGCGGGCCGGCCTGGATCGCCGCCGTCTACCTCGGAGTGCTTCCCTCAGCCGTGGGATTCGTGCTGTGGGGCTACGCGGTCGCCCGGCTGCCCGTGGTGACGTCGACCTCGTTGCTCTATCTGGTTCCCGCGGTAGCGGTGCTGATCTCTTTTGTGTGGTTGCA
>NZ_JANLVV010000055.1:0-3016 GCF_031364185.1 Salinibacterium sp.
GTTCTCGATGAGCGTGGCGGCGGCGGCACGGCGCGCAGCACGGCGGCGGCGGCACGGCGCGCAGCACGGCGGCGGCACGGCGCGCAGCACGGCGGCGCGGCGCCCGGCACGGCCGCCAGAGTGGGGGCAACAGTGCGCGCGGCGACGTCTCGCGTTCAGGTGAGGGACAATAGGGGGGTGAGCGACGAGACCCCTGCGCCAGACTCCGGCACCGAGCAGGTCACGGTGCGCCGTGCCCCCAAAATCTCCGTCTTCCTGGTCGTGGGCGGCGGAGTCGGCGCGATTGTGACCTTCATCCTCACGTCCCTGTTCCCGGTCGACCCTCTCGTCGGATTCGGTCCACTGTTCGCCTATTTTGCACTGTTTGGAGTCACCGGTGGGGTGCTGCTCGGCGCACTCCTCGCCCTCGTGATTGATCGTCGCTCCCGGAAGCGCGCGCGGCCAGCGGAGGCAGAATTCGTCACCGAGAAGCGGCCCGAAGAACCTACGCGCTAGCTGAGCTGCGTGCGCTCGACCCAGTCGAGGTACTCGGGTGAGACGGTGCCGGTCACGTAGTCGCCGGTGAAGCAGCTCATCTCGAGCGCGGCGATATCCGAGCCCTCGATGATGGCGGCTTGCATGTTGGCGACTTCCTGGTAGATGAGGTAGTCGCTGCCGAGTTCGGTGTTGATCTCCGGGATCTTGCGGCCGTGCCCGACGAGCTCCTGCCGCGACGGCATGTTGATTCCGTACACGTGAGGGAAGCGCACCGGAGGCGCGGCAGAGGTGAACGTGACCTTATTGGCGCCGGCCTCGCGTGCCATCTGCACGATCTCTTTAGAGGTCGTGCCACGCACGATCGAGTCATCCACGATCAGGATGTTCTTGCCCCTGAACTCGCTACCCATCGCGTTCAGCTTTTGTTTGACGCTCTTCTTGCGCTCGGCCTGGCCCGGCATGATGAAGGTGCGGCCGACGTAGCGATTCTTGTAGAAGCCCTCGCGATATTCGACGCCGAGCTTCTGGGCGACCTGCATGGCGGCCGGCCTCGACGAATCCGGGATCGGCATGACGACATCGATGTCGCCCATAGGGGTGTAGCGGGCGATCGTGTCAGCGAGCCGGTCACCGAGGCGCAGCCGGGCCTCATACACCGAGATGCCATTCATGATCGAGTCGGGTCGAGCCAGGTATACATACTCGAACGAGCATGGAATGAGTTGCGGGGTGGTTGCACACTGTTTGCTCGTCATCTCACCGTCGGGCGCGATGAACACGGCCTCGCCGGGAGCGATATCCCGCACGAATTCATAGCCGGCACTTTCGAGCACCAGGGATTCGGATGCCACGATCCACTCATCCCCAACGAAGCCCGTCTGGCGCCGCCCCAGTACCAGCGGCCTGATGCCGAACGGGTCGCGGAACGCCAGCATCCCGTGCCCCGCGATCAACGCGATGGCCGCATAGGAACCCTCCACCCGTTCGTGCACACGGGAGATGGCGTTGAACACCTGGTCAGGATCGAGGTCGGTGCCGCTGACCTGAGACTGCAGTTCGTTGGCGAGCACATTGACCAACAGTTCGGTGTCGCTCGAGGTGTTCAGATGGCGGCGGTCGATGTGAAAGAGCTCTTCGGTCAGCTCACGTGTATTGGTGAGGTTGCCATTGTGAATGAGCGTGATGCCGTAGGGGGCATTGACGTAGAACGGCTGCGCCTCCTGCTCGTCGGCGGCGTTGCCTTTGGTCGCGTAGCGCACGTGACCGAGGCCCATGTTGCCGGGCAGGTTGCGCATGTCTCGCGTGCGGTATGCCTCGCGCACCTGGCCGCGCGCCTTCTGCATGTGCAGGGTGCTGCCCTCAGCCGTGGCGATTCCCGTGGAATCCTGGCCGCGGTGCTGCAGCAGCAGCAGTGCGTCGTAGACCTGCTGGTTGACCGGCTGGGATGAGACGATTCCGACGATGCCGCACATGCTGTCGCGAGGCTCCCTGATGCTCGGAGGGCGCGTACTCAAGCCGAGTACGCCCCATCCTCGCACACTGTCGCCGATCATCACTTGGGATGAATGCTCAGCTAATAGCTGGCGCGAAGTGGATGCCCGATCTAGCGTTGCGAGAATGGAGAACTTGTTCAGACGTACCGCACGTGCGGTGCTCGCGCACTCACACCGGATCCCGGTCGCGGGAGCCGCCGTCTATCTCGTGCTCTGGATCGTGGCCGAAGCGGGGCGCTCGCCGCAGGACGAGAAGAACGTCGTATTCGCCCTCTTCGCCATCGCGATAGCCGCATCCGGATTCGTGCCGATGGCATCCCTCGCCCTCCTCGCGACCACACTGTCATTTGTCGCCGAGATGGGCGGTGAGACGTCGCCTGCTCGTCGACAGGAGACCATTGACGCGCTGAGTCCGCGCGAGCGCGAAGTGTTCATTTTGGTAGCCCGCGGTATGTCGAACGCGGAGATCGCGGCCGCCGCCTATGTCAGCGAGGCAACGGTGAAAACGCATGTCGCGGCAATCCTGCGCAAGCTCGATCTGCGGAGCCGCGTTCAGGTCGTCGTGTTCGCTCATCAGCACGATCTTGTCGTGATCTGACCCCCGCGCGCCGCTACGCTGGAGCCGTGACCGACGACTTTACCTCCAGCTACGCCGCAGCCGGGGTCGATACCGCCGCCGGCGACCTGGCAGTCGAGCTCATGAAGTCGGCCGTGTCGGCGACGCACGGGCCCAACGTCTTCGGCGGCGTCGGAGGCTTTGCGGGCCTCTTTGACGTCTCGTTCCTGAAGAACTTCAAGCGTCCCCTACTCGCGACCTCGACTGACGGTGTCGGCACGAAAGTCGCGATCGCGCAGGCTCTTGATAAGCACGACACCATCGGCCAGGATCTCGTTGGAATGGTTGTCGACGACATCATCGTGGTGGGGGCAACACCACTGTTCATGACGGACTACATCGCCTGCGGTCGCGTGGTTCCCTCAAGGATCGCCGAGATCGTGGCGGGCATTGCGCAGGCATGCTCGGCGACCGGGACGGCACTGGTCGG
>NZ_JANLVV010000100.1:0-8590 GCF_031364185.1 Salinibacterium sp.
GCCCTACTCGCCGTGCTCCTCCGACACCGGCAACCAGCTCAGAGGAACCGATGCGGTGATGATGCTGCCGTCGGCACGAAGGGTGCCTTCGACGTCGCTTGTGCTCGGGGCTCCGGAGAGTCGATCGCCGTGGTGCTCCAGGGCAACGGTCACCGGGGCTCCGGATGCCACGACGATGTCAACGCCGCGCACAGCAAACGGCACCGACGTGCCCTCCTCAACGGTGAAGGTGACCTCTGCCTGCGAGACGTCGATGCGCACTCGAGTTGCGAAGATGGTGACCCGATAGCTGAGACCACGCCAACTCTCGGGCAACCGCGGGTCGACGGTGAATCTGCCTTCGTGGTCGCGAAGTCCGCCGAAGCCGAACGCGAGTGCGCTCCACATGCCGCCGGTGGAGGCGATGTGCACGCCATCGGCCGAATTCTTGTGAAGGTCAGCGAGGTCGACAAACAGGCCGTCCATGAAGTACTTCAGGGCGAGCTCGCTGTAGCCGACCTCGGCCGCGATAATCGACTGCACCACGGCAGACAGTGTGGAGTCGCCGGTCGTCAGCGGGTCGTAGTAGTCGAAGTCTGAACGCTTCTCTTCCGCCGTGAACTTGTCTCCCTGCAGCAGCAGCGCGAGCACCACATCCGCCTGCTTGATCACCTGGAAGCGATAGATCACGAGCGGGTGATAGTGCAGCAGCAGCGGGCGCTGTTCGGGCCCGGTCTTCGAGAGATCCCACAGTTCCTTCTCGAGAAACTGGGCATCCTGAGGGTGGATGCCCAGGGCGTCGTCGAACGGAATGAACATGGCCTCGGCCGCCGCCATCCACTCATCCACCTCCGCCTGCTCAAGCGATAGCCGCGCCACCATATGCTCGTGGTCGACCGGAGCGCGCTCACGCAGTGCCTCCACCACGAGAGCAGCCGAGCGCAGGTTGGCCCTGGCCATGACGTTCGTGTAGAGGTTGTCGTTGACCACCGTGGTGTATTCGTCGGGGCCGGTCACGCCGTGGATGTGGAATCGGTCGCCACCGTTGGAGCGCCAAAACCCCAGGTCGGCCCACATGCGGGCGGTCTCAACGAGGATGTCGACCGCGCCCCTGGTGAGGAAGTCGGTGTCACCGGTGGCCGCTACATACTGGGTGAGCGCGAAGGCGATGTCGGCATCGATATGGTACTGGGCGGTGCCCGCCGCATAGTAGGCGGATGACTCCTCTCCGCTGATCGTGCGCCAGGGAAACAGTGCCCCCAGTTGGTTGAGTTCGCTCGCTCGCACTCGCGCGTGCTCGAGGATCGAATGGCGAAATCTCAGGGCATTCCTGGCGGCAATCGGCGACGTGTAGGTCAGTACGGGAAGCACGAAAATCTCGGTATCCCAGAAGTAGTGACCGCCGTACCCGGTGCCGCTCACGCCCTTCGCGGCGATGCCCTGGCCGTCGGCTCGGGCCGAGGCCTGGGCCAGCTGGAACAGGTTCCACCGCACGGCCTGCTGCACCACCGGCTGGCCGTGCACCTCGACGTCGGTCCTGGCCCAGTATGCGTCGAGCCACTCTCGCTGATGCTTCGCCGCCTGCTCGTACCCTTCCGATGCCGCACGATCAAGGGTGCGGTCGCTGCGGTCGGCCAGTTCCCGGGTGGGCACGCCACGAGAGCTGTGATAGCTGACGGTCTTCACCACGCGAATGCGCCGTCCGGCCTTCGCTTTGACCTCGTAAACGTGCTTGGCGAGATCATCGGTCAGCGAGGTAAGTTGCTCCCACTCGTTATCGGTATCGATGGTGTGGTCGATACCGGCAACGACGGTCATGCCCGAGTTGGTGCAGCGATACCCGAGCGTGTATCGGCTGCCGACGGCACGCTTCAGCCTTGGCTGCAGCACCCGTTCGGAGAGCGATTCCGCCTGGCGGGGGTCGAACCCCGCCTTGCCGGCAGCCCTGCCGCCGTCGAACTCGACGGGCGGCTGGTCGAACTCGTCGATGCCGTCCTGGCGGTTGAACAGCTGGCTCGAAATGGCGATGGATGCGTCGGAGTCGAGCACTGTCACGTCGTAGACGATCACCCCGAGGTGGCGGTCCACGAACGAGACCATGCGCCGGGATTCCACCATCACCTTCTTGCCGGACGGCGTGCGCCACAGCACGCACCGCGTGAGGGCCCCGTCGCGGAAGTCGAGCCGGCGGTTGAACTCGAGCACGTCGGCTTCGGGCAGTATGAACGGCTCGTCGTCGACGTAGAGACGGATGATCTTGGCATCCGGAACATTGACGATCGTCTGGCCGACGCGCGCAAACCCGAACGCCTCCTCGGCGTGCCGGATCGGCCAGGTCTCGTGCAGGCCGTTGATGAAGGTGCCGTGCATCTGGCCGGCGCGACCCTCATCCATGTTGCCGCGCATGCCGACGTAACCGTTGCCGACAGTGAAGAGCGTCTCGGTGCTGCCCATGTCGTCGCTGCTCGGGGTGGTCTCGACCAGTGCCCACTCGTCGACGGGGAAGCGGAGGCGGTCGAGCGGGTCGCCGGCATTCAGGATGCTCACGAGCGAGCTCCAGCAGGGTAGGAGGTGAGGGGCAGCATGTCCTGGAGGTCATCGACGACGAGATCCGCCCCGGAGTCGAGCAGTTGACGCGCGCCAGCACCGCGGTCGACCCCGAGCACGAGGCCGAAATCGCCCGTCCGTCCGGCCTGGACGCCGGAATGGGCATCTTCGACGACGGCGCAGTCGGCGGCGGTCAGCCCCAGCAGCTTTGCCGCATGCAGATAGGTGTCTGGTGCCGGCTTGCCCGGAAGACCCTCTGCCGCCGCCACCATTCCATCGACGACAACCGTGAAGCGATCGGCAATTCCGGCAGCGTCGAGGACTGCGGGCGCATTGCGTGAGCTGGAGACGACGGCCACCTGCAGGCCCGCGCGTGTGATCGCATCGAGGAACAGGATGGAGCCGGGATACGGCGCCACTCCTTCCTCCTCCAGCACCCGGCTGACCGTCTCGTTCTTGCGGTTGCCGAGCCCGCATACCGTGTCTGCCGAGGGGTCATCAGTCGGCGTGCCGTCGGGCACATCGATGCCACGGGCGGCGAGCATCGAGCGCACCCCGTCGTATCGTGGCTTGCCGTCGATGAAGTCGAAGTAGTCCTGCTGTGTGTACGGCTCGACACGATGCGCCGCCAGATACGGCTCGAACAGCCGGGCCCAGGCCGCCATGTGCACGTCGGTCGTCGGAGTAAGTACGCCGTCGAGATCGAAAAGCACGCCACGGATGCCGTCCAGGGGAGGTAGCGTGTCGGCCAACGGTTCGCTTTCCTGATGCTGTTATTCGATGGGATCGGTGGTCGGCAACGACATCGGGCCTCAGGAGCCATTGAACAGCATCCGGCGCCGCCGACCAAGACCATCGAGCGTCGTGGCCCATTAGATTCAACCCATGAGTTTGTTTCCTGCCACGTTGCCCTCCTCGACCGCCACGCCGCTGAGGGGCGGCCCCACGCTGAACTGGGGCGTACTCGGTCCCGGCGGCATCGCGGACGATTTTGTCACCACGCTGCACGCGAACAGCGACCAACGGATGCTCGGGGTCGGGTCGCGCTCCCAGGAACGCGCCGATGCCTTCGCGGCCCGCCACGGCATCCCGGGGTCATATGGGTCGTATCGCGCCCTCGTCGATGATCCCACCATCGACATCGTGTACGTCTCAGCACCTCACAGCGAGCACCGCGACCTCGCCATGCTCGCGATCGCTGCGGGCAAGCATGTCTTGGTCGAGAAGCCGATCGCGCTCAGCGCAGCCGAGGCGCGCGAGATCGCCGCCGCCGCCAACGCCGCCGGCGTGTTCGCCATGGAAGCACTGTGGACCAGATTCCTGCCGCAATCCACCGTCATCAGGCAGCTGCTGGATGACGGTGTGCTCGGCGAGGTGCGCCTGATTACCGCCGAACTCGGATTCAGGTTCGACTTCGGCGCCGAACACCGCCTCTACAACCCGGCGCTGGGCGGCGGTGCGCTGCTCGACCTCGGCGTCTACCCGGTGTGGTTCAGCCACTTCGCCCTGGGAGTTCCGGATGCCGTGCACGCCTCAGGCTCGCTCGGATCGACCGGGGTCGACGTGCAGGCGGCACTCACCCTCGAGTACCCCGATGGCGCGCAGGCACTCGCCGTCGCCACCATGACCGCCAACACCCGCAACGGCGCGACGATCTCCGGAACCCTGGCCCGCGTCGAGGTCGAGCCGATGTTCATCACCCCGGCCGGGTTCACACTCCACGGCTCAGATGGCGAGCGCCTCGACTGGCGTGACGACCACGGGCACGGATTCTGGCGCGACGGGTTGGCGTGGCAGGCGGCCGCGGTGGCGCAACACGTCTCGGACGGGCTTACCGAGGCGCCGGAGCATCCACTGGCCATGAGCATCGCCATGCTGGAGACTATCGACGCGGCGCGCACACAGTTGGGGTACCCGCCGCGCTGACGTAGCAGTTGGGGTGGCTGGGGTGCGGTGCTGTACCGCTGCCGCGTCGTGCTGCCGCGTCGTGCATCGGTGGCCGCGCTGCCGCGAGGGGCAGCCGCGTGGTGCACGAGCGCCGCAGCCGCTCGCGCTCGCAAGCACGCACGCACGCACGCACGCACGCCCGCTCGCAAGCACGCACGCACGCCCGCCCGCCCGCACGCACGCTCGCAAGCACGCACACTCCCGCAGGTTCGCCCTCTCGCGCCCGTGCACCGAGACCTCCACTTTTGCTGCCTAAACCGCCGCGGAGGCAGCAGAAGTGGCGTTCTCGATGACGCCCGCGCTTGATGCAGCAGGGCTGGATGCGGCGCAGCTCCGGTCGATTCGCCCGCCCGCGGCAGATCGAGAGTGCGCAAAATGTTGCTATGGCCCGCAAGGTAGCAACAGTTTGCGCACTCTCGATGTGAGGTGACCGGAGGGCAACGGGCGCAAACAGCTTCCGAGGCAGGCAACTGGCGCGCGGAGGCGGGGCGTCGAGGGGAAGGGGAAGGTGGGAGGGGAGGGGCGTCGACGAAGTGGAGGAGAAGCCGGAGGAGTGGGCGGCGTGGCCGGCTGTGGCTACGCGGTGGCTGCCGCGAGGGGTCGGCCGAGTTCGGCGGTGGCATCCCCGGGGAGCCGCTCGTCCGGGTGGTGGCTGACGAGCACGACAATGCGGTCGGCGAGGGCGGCGCGCAGGGCCAGCATGAGCCGCTCGGCGGTGGTGGCGTCGAGGTGGGCGGTCGGTTCATCCAGCAGCACGAGGTCGGATCGGGTGAGGAGCATCCGCGCGACCGCGAGCCGTTGGCGCTCACCGCCGGAGAGGCGGTTGCCCAGGGAGCCGGTGGGGGTGTCGAGGCCGCGTGGCAGCGCGTCGATGAGTGGTGTCAGGCCGGCGATGTGCAGTGCGTCCAGCATCTCTGTTTCGGTGGGGCGGTCATCCCGGCTCCGGGCGAGCAGCAGGTTTCCGCGGATGGTCGAGTCGAACAGGTGGGCCTCCTGGGGGCACCAGGAGATGCGCGACCTGAGGCTTGCGGGGTCGAGGGTGGTGGCATCCACACCATTGATCAGGACGGTTCCGGATGCCGCCGGCAGAAAGCCCATGAGCGTCGCGAGCATGGTCGACTTGCCGGAGCCCGACGGCCCTTCGGCGACGATCCACTCGCCGCGGGATGCTGTGGCGGTGACCGGACCGAAGCCCGCCGAGTCCCGGGAATCAGCGCCGCCCCAGCCGACGACCAGCCCGCGCAGCTCCACCGTCTCGATGGGGCCGAGGGGCAGCGTTCCGGTGGCGGCGGCGCGGGCCGCGGTGACGGTGCGCACTTTCGCGAGCGCCGCCGCCAGGGCTGGCCACTGTTGCACGGCCTCGACCATGCCGGTGAGCGGTTCGATGAGGGCAATCGGCAGCAGTACGAGCACGGCGACGATGGCGCCGGGCAGCGTTCCGGCGGCAGCGGCGGCCGCCGTGGCGGGCAGCACCATCATGGATGCGGCGCCGCAGGAGAGCACGACGATGCCGTTGCCGAGCCCGAGTGCTGCGGCCCCGCGGCGCGCGTGGCTCCCGGCGGTGGTATCGAGCGCGTCGAGTGTGGCGAGCATCCGGCCGCCGATGCCGTTGGCGCGCAGGTCGGGGGCCGCGCCGACCATGGCGCTGAACTGGCGCACCACCGCGCTCTGCACGGCGGCGATTCCGCGTGCGGCGGAGCGGTCGGCGAGGGCGGCGACGAACGGTGCCACGATGAGGCTCGCGGTGATGGCGACGAGCACGACGGGCACCGCTGGGGAGTGCAGCGCGGCGACGGCGATGACGGCGGCGGCGGCCGTGGTGACGGCGACGCTGGCGGGCAGCACCACGCGCGGCACGAGGTCGCGCACGCGGTCGGCGGAGGCGACGAGCAGGTCGATCGCGTTGGCTCCGGTGGCGACCGATCGGGATGCGACTCCCGTGGCGGCGAGCCCTGCCCAGAGCCGCTGCCGAAGCCCGGTCACCGACCCGAGCACGGCGTCGTGGGTGAGCAGCCGCTCGCTGTAGCGCAGCACCGCACGTCCGAGTCCGAGGAAGCGCACTCCGACGATGGCAACGGTGAGATACATGATCGGAGGTTGTTCGCTGGCGCGGACGATCAGCCAGCCCGAGAGCGCGGTGAGGGCGACGGCGAAGATCGCGGCTCCCGTTCCGAGGGCGATGGCGGCGACGGTGCGCCCGAGGGTGGGCCGCAGGAACGCGAGGAGTTCGGTGAATATTCCGGAGGGGGCATGAACGCTCGGCAGAACGCTCGAGGCCACAGTGGAGGGCAGCGAGGCCGAGGCAGCACCACGCGATCCGCCCTGGATGCCCAGCAGCACCTGCCGGTCGGCGAGCCGCGTCATCCCGCTCTCGTGGGAGGCGAACACAATGGTGACCGTGCCGCGCAGCGCCTCTATGGCCCGCTCGACCTGCTGCGCGTGGGCGGGGCCGAGGTGGGCGGTGGGCTCATCCAGCAGCATGATGTCTGCTCCGGATGCCACGCGCACGAGTGCTCGCGCGACGCCGACCCTGCGCAACTCTCCGGGGCTCAGCCGCTCGGGATCGTCGTTCGCCACCGCGTTGAGCCCGAGCTGGGAGAGGGCCCGGGTCACGTCGGACGGGTCGCGGCAGTAGAGCGCAATCTCGTCGCGCACGGTCGCCGCCACGGTGCGGGGATGCTGCGGCGCCCACGCCACTCGCAGCGGATCGATACCCGTGACCATGCCGTCGTCCGCTGGCACGATGCCCGCCAGCACCCCGAGCACCGTCGACTTTCCGGCGCCGCTCGGGCCTTCGATCGACGTGATCGAGCCGCGGTCGAGCACGAAGTGGAGCCCGTCGACGGCGGCACCCGTCCGGTCTGCGTACCGCACGACGAGCCCTTCGACGCGAATCGTGGCACTGGGCAAACGCACGTCGGTGGGCACCGGGGAGGAAATGATCTCCTGTGCACGCCGCTGGGCCGCCAGGCCATCCTGCGAGGCGTGGAATGCGGAGCCCAGCTCGCGGAAGGGCGCGAAGCATTCCGGCGCGAGGATGAGCGCGACGAGCCCGACCGCGAGCGGCAGGTCGCCGTTCACGAGCCTCAGCCCCACGAACACCGCGACGACCGCGACCGAAATGGTCGAGATGATCTCAAGCACCAGCGACGACAGGAACGCGGTACGCAGGGTGAGCATCGTCGTCGCGCGATGCTCGGTCGACACCCGCCGCAGGGACTCGGACTGTTCGTCGATCCGGCCGAGCCCGACGAGCACCGGCAGCCCGCGGGCGAGCTCGACCAGGTGGTCCGAAAGTCGCTGCAGGGTGGTGGATGCCGCATCCGCCCGCTCGCGGGTGTGCAGGCCGACCAGTGCCATGAAGATCGGCACCAGCGGCACCGTGACGACGATGACCAGCGCGCTCACCCAGTCGGCGAACAGGATCCGCGCGCCGATGAGCAGCGGAATGGTTGCCGCGGTCACCACCGCGGGCAGCGCCGTGCGGTAGTAGTTGTCGAGCTGGTCGAGGCCCACTGTTCCGACCGCTGTCGCGGAGCCCGTTCCGACATCGCTACCGGCTAGCAGCCGGGTGGCCAGGTCATGGCGCAGTCTCTCCTTGGCGCCAATCGCCGCCCGAGTGGCGTAGGCCTGCGCAGCCCAGGTGATGAGCGCGCGCAGCAGGGCCGCACCGAGACCGAGAGTGAGGGCATCCCGCCACCCATTATTGCCCGCGATAATCGAGACAATGCCGCGTGAGAGCGCCTCGGCCATGGCGATCAGCGCCGCAGCCTTCAGCGACGCGAGCACGCCGAAAGCAAAGGTTCGTCTCATCGCGAGGCGACCGCCGGCGACACGACATGGGCCTCGGGCAGGTGCGTTTCGGCGAGGCGACGGCGGAACACCCAGTAGGTGTACCCCTGGTAAACGAACACGAGCGGCAGCCCGATGGCGGTGACGACGCTCATCACGCCGAGGGTGTACTCGCCGCTGGAAGCATTGGTCACCGTCAGGTCGAACGCCGAATCGATGGTCGAGGGCAGCACAACGGGGAAGACGGCGGCGAAGATGGATGCCGCGCCGAGCACCAGGAACGCGGCGACGCCGACGAACGCCCAGCCCTCATTGCCGCGGCGAG
>NZ_JANLVV010000101.1:0-5195 GCF_031364185.1 Salinibacterium sp.
GATATGCCGTGCGGAATGGCTACACGGCGGTAATACAGTTCGACGGGGATGGTCAGCACAGGCCCGAGCACATACCCGAACTCGTGGCAGGGCTCACCGATGCAGATGTCGTTATCGGGAGCCGTTTTGCCGCGGGCGGCACGTTTAAAGCGTCAGCGGCCAGGCGAGGGGTGCAGAGGTTTATCTCGCGACTAGTGTCGGTCTACGCACGTACCCGACTCAGTGACGCAACCAGCGGATTCAGAATCGCCGGGCCCCGCGCTCTCGCAGTCTTCGCAGAGCACTATCCCGTCGAGTGGTTGGGCGACACCGTCGAGTCGATAGTGTTGGCCACCCGTCAAAACCTGACGGTGAGGGAGGTTCCCGTTGTCATGAACGAACGGATTGGTGGAGTGCCTTCGCAGTCGATTTTTCGTGCCACGCTGTATACCGGGCGCATTCTTTTCATCCTCGGTCTGGCGAGCATCCGGACCGTGCCGCCACAACTGAGGGCACTGCGCCACCAGACCCCTGCGGAGATAGCGGCGTGACCCCTCAGCTGCTCGCGATCATCTTGGCGGTCGTGTTTCTCGTCGCTGTGCTTCTCCTGCTGCGCTCGTACGTCCTGCCAGAGAAGTACGCGGTGCTGTGGCTCGTTGCGTCGATCGCTGCCATAGTCCTCTCGGCATGGCCCGGCCTGCTCGACACTCTGAGTGAGTTTTTCGGGATCTCGCAACCGATAAACCTCCTCTTCGTCGGAGCCTTCTTCGTGATGTTTTTACTGCTCATGCAGATCAGTCTCGAACTTGCCAGAACGAGGGATGAACTTCGAAGGGCCGTTCAACGGCTCGCTCTTGATGTTGAGAGTTCGACCAGAAATTCCGACAAATGACAGCTGAACGGCAGATTTCCCGCCGACCAGCCAGGACCGCCCCACGTTTTCGATGGGTATTCCTTGCACCGCTGCTCGCATTTATAGCACTCGGGGCGTGGGCTTTCGCCTCGCCAATCGGCGCTTCACCGGATGACGACTACCACCTTGTCAGTATCTGGTGTGCTGATAGCGGTGGCGAGCTCTGTGCACCGGCTGCGCAGCAGAACACCCGAGTTGTACCTTCGACGTTTCTGGACCTTATTTGTTACGTCCAGATTGAGCAGCGCAGCGCTAGTTGTCAGCAGTCAGTATGGTCCGGGCATCCGGTGGCTACCCAGCGGGGCAACTTCGCGAATGAGTACCCCCCGATCTTTTATTCCACAATGCACGTGTTCGCAGGGGGTGATATCCAGATCAGTGCTCTGGTGATGCGCCTTGTCAGCGCGGCGATCTTCGTAGCTTTGGCAACGTCACTCGCGGTGCTACTTCCTGTGTCGCGCCGATCAACTCTCTTGTGGGGCTGGCTCGTCACTTTGGTGCCCCTCGGTATGTTCCTCATTCCGTCGAACAACCCGAGTGGATGGGCCATCACCGGCGTCGGGACGGCGTTCCTCGCGCTGCTCGGGTGGTTCGAAACGCGTGGACGACGGCGCTGGGCGCTAGGCGCGCTCTACCTGGTAGGTACCCTGATGGCCGCTGGGTCGCGCGGTGATGGCGCGGTTTATGCCGTGGGAGCGACGGTGACGGTGCTCATCCTCACGTCAGCTCGAACTCGGCCGTGGGCTCTTTCCGCAATCCTTCCCGCCGTAGGCATCATCTTGGCGGTGGCGTTATTTTCCAGCGCCGGTCAGGCAGGTACGGGGATGACCGGCATCACGGGCAGCGGGGTGACGAATCCCGACTTGCCCGCCCTCGGCGCCAGTCAAGCGGATCCGCTGGGCCGGGCCGGGCTGGCCGCTTACAACCTTCTTATGCTTCCGTTCCTGTGGACAGGGGTGTGGGGAACCTGGAGCCTTGGCTGGTTCGATACGCCTCTCCCGGCGATCGTGCCCTGGGCCGCGACCGCAGCGTTTATCGTCGTCGCTTTCGCCGGTGTGGGAAGACTCAACTGGCGAAAGGCTATCGCCGCCTGTGGTGTGCTGATCGTGCTGATCGTGCTCCCGGTCTACGTCCTAACCGTGGGTGGCGACAGGGTGGGCACTGATCTTCAACCCCGGTATTTGTTGCCACTCATCGTGCTGTTTACCTTTGTGCTGCTTGTTGATCCGGCCGAACGTTTCTTGAATTTCAGCAGGGTGCAGAACCTTGCAATTTTGGGTGCGCTCACCATCGCAAACCTCATTGCACTTCAGGTGAACATTCGTCGATACATTACGGGAACAGACGCACAGGGATTCAATCTTGACTCCGGTGGGGAGTGGTGGTGGACAGCGTTCCCGGTTGGACCGAACGCCGTGTGGGTGATCGGCGCGCTTGCCTACGCCGGACTTCTCGCCACACTGTGGCCGCAGCTCCGTCCATGGGTTGAGCCAGCCCTGGAGGGCGACCGTCTCACTCGCCAGCGGGTGTGAATGAAGGAAGCGGTGCGCTTTCGTACAACCGAGGGGCGCGGTTGACGGCCTCTATTGCCTGCTTAAATTCGACGCCGACGACATCCAGGTACCACTTGAGGTTCGGGTAGCGCGGCTGATTCTCAACCTCGACGAGACGCAGGGCTTCTTCGCGAGTGATGTCGCCCTCACGCACCTGGTTGCTCCGGAAAGTGTCGTGCTCGGTGAAGCCGGCGATCGTATAGTACGCGTAGTTGTAGAAGGCCGCAGTGCCGTCGCCGATGCGCCAGGTGGTCTGAGTGTCAGGTGCGCGCTCCCAGTCGTACTCGCTGTCGAGGGTGTCTTCGATCTGCTTTTCGTCCCACCGCCAGTAGTCGAAGATGTGGAAGTAGTCGGACTTGGTGGTGAAGCTGCGGTAGTACTCCCCGGCGAGCGTGTCAGGGATTGAACGATTGAAGTAGCCGGGGCTCTGCAGCATGGCACGGAACCGCAGCGATTGGTACCGGAACTGTTTCATGGCACCGTGGCTGTAAACCCGCTCTTCGGCGAAGTCTGGTGGCACGCCGAGGAAGCCGGACTTGAAGTGCGTGACCTCGAGCGGGTTGATGCCCCACAGGTTGAGGCTGACGCCGGTCTGCCGCTTGAGCGTCTCGATGTGACGGAAGAAGTGCTTATCACCGGCGGTGAGCACGCTCAGCATTCCGAGGTGTGGGGACTTCAGCCACGCGTTGAGGTTGCGGCGGATGTAGTCGCGCTTCTGGGTAATGTCCGCAGCGACGATGATGTTCTCCACGCCGAGTTTTGACGACATGCGGCTCACGTTTCGGCGGCCGAGGTCGGTGACCATACCCCAGTCATAGGTGTAGGTGACGGGGCGCAGCTTGAGCTCATCGATGATGAGGTGCAAGCCATAAGAACTGTCGCGTCCGCCAGAGAAGGGCACCAGCACCTCGTCACCGTACTTGCGGCGGTAAGGCTCGATGAGTTCGAACAGCTCCTCTTTGGGGCGGGGGTGATTTCTTGGCTTGTAGTGGAGGCAGTAGTTGCACACCCCGTTCTCGTCGAACGAGATGAAAGGCATGGTCTCAGGGAGGATGCACTTGGTGCACCGTCGAAACTCGGGTTTCGGGTAAACGAGAAGCTTCTCCTCCGAAGCCGAGACGCCGAGGTTGGGCACCAGGTCGAACTTCCGGTTCGCCCATTCCGTGATGGCTACCTCATCCTTTTGTGCGGGCACGTCGAGGATGACGGAATCGCCGCCGCGGATTTGCCGGATATTCTCGGCTGCAATCTCGCGCAGGGGGTAGCTCTCGGACGAGAACACCGTACCGCCCGACTTTTCACCAATGTAGAGACTGCCGTTATTAGAAAAGAGAAGGAGCTTGCCGAGATGGGGAATGAGCGCGGCGCACGCAACCACACCTTCGGTCATCTCGAGGACGCGTGCCGCTGCATTTTCGACCGAACCACCACCCTCAAGATGCGAGGCGATGATCGCCGGAATCGTTTCGCTGTCAACAGAGAGCTTGGGGCTCTTGCCGAGTTTGCTCCAGATCTTCTCCTCATTGACGATGATGCCGTTGTGGAGGACGACTACCTGCTCGCGCAGAACCGGCTGATTATCACCGGTGCCATTCGTGACGAGCCTGCTGTGTCCGAAGAAAAGGTTGCCGAGCGCCGGTGCGCGCTTGAGAAGCCATCCAATCGGATAGTCCGCACGATAGGCGTGGAAGTTGTCAGCGCCTCTAATGACCATGCCGCTCGAGTCGCGACCGCGCTGTTGCGCGTGCTTTACGAGGGTGTTCACCGAAGTGGAGTCCAGGTCATCCGGGCCGATGAAGCCGAAGATTCCGCACATATTATTGTTTCTCCGATTTGAAGGAGGTCTGTCGTTAGGCTGCACAAGGCGAGCTTGCCCACCGTCAATGATGCCACGAGGACCGCACAGGGGCGGTAGCCTCACGATCTGGACGTAGTCACTTCGGACGCTTATAGGATGGCGTGGTGTCAGCGCAACCCGAAAAGTCGATTCCGCCCGCAAAAAAGGCACTCGTGATTTGCTACTCACCGGTGGGCAATGATGCCCGGGTCTCCAACCAAATCCGCTGGCTCGAGGCCGCCGAATACAGGGTCGACATTCTCAGCCGCGGGCCTGACCATCCCGACGCGTCGGGCCGCGCGTTCCGCATCGGTTACTCAAGCTTTCCCTACCGAGTGCTCAATCACAGCCTGCTGACGCCGCGCGCTCGATTCCATCACCTCGTCGGTAAGCGCATACCGAGTTCGGAACTCCGGGGTGAGAAGTATGACCTCGTTATCGTCAACGACCATCACTTGCTGCCATGGGTGGTGGGGGCGATCCCCGCACTCGCGAAGGGGCCGGTCGTGCTCGACCTGCACGAGCTCTACTCGGGCAATGGCACCGGTTTCTTCTACAAGCTGCTCATCGCGCGCTACGACGATTGGCTGTTAACGTTCATCTCGTCATCAGTGTTTACGAAGCGCCTCACGGTCGCTGAGGGAATTGCCGATGTCTACCGTGACGATTACGGCCTGACCCGCCCCGGGGTGGTCCGCAACGTCGCACCTTATGAACAGCTAACGCCCTCACCCGTCGATCCTGACAACATCATGCTTGTGCATCACGGATTCGCCGCGGTGGAGCGCGGCATAGATATTATGCTTAACGCTGCTCTGCTGCTGGAGTCGCGTTTCTCTCTCGAGCTAATGGTTATCGGCGACGAGCGCTCGCTCGCGCCCCTTCGCCAGCATCCCGCGGTGGCCGCAGGTCG